>NZ_DASVFL010000399.1:0-26419 GCF_036380075.1 Lentzea sp.
GCAGATCGAGCGCGCGAGCACGATCGTCGGGTCGCTGCGGGCGTTCGTCGGCCACCTGGAGCACCTGAGCCAGGTGGCCGACCTCAACGACGTCGTGGAGGAGTGCCTGTACGTCGTCCGGCTGCGCGCTGAACCGGCCGGGGTCGAGGTGGAGTTTCGCCGGTCTGCCGACGGGGTTCCCGTGCGGTGCGAACGGGTGCTGACCGGGCAGGTGGTGCTGAACCTGTGCTTCAACGCCGTCGACGAGATGGCCGAGTGCCCGCCGGACCGGCGCGTGGTGGTCAGCACCTCCGTCGTGGGCGGTGAGGGCGTGCTGACGGTCGACGACCGGGGCCGCGGGTTCCCGCGCGACCCGTTCGAGGAGTCGTTCACCGCCAAGGAGCACGGCAGCGGCATCGGCCTGGCGCTGAGTCACCGGATCATCACCCGCCAGCACGGCCGCATCTGGGCGGAGCACCGCGCAGGGGGAGGGTCGCGCTTCGGGTTCGCCCTGCCGCTCGACGGCCCGCGTTAGGAATCCCTTAGCCGGGCGAGGGGAACTCTCGATGTCGGCGCCCGGCGACGGCTCGTACGGTCGGAACCGAAGGACAACGAGCTTGCCGCACCACCGAGGAGGAGTCGTGTCCGAGCTGACCCGGTCCCAGCGCGAGTTCCGCGCCGCGATGGCCAACCTCTCGGCGGCGGTCAACGTCGTCACCACCGACGGCCCGCACGGGCTCGCGGGCATCACCGTGAGCGCGGCCTGTTCGGTCACCGACGCGCCGCCGACCGTGCTGGTCTGCGTGAACCGGGAGAGCCGCTCCCGCGAGGTGCTCGTCGCGAACGGCCGCATCTGCGTCAACGTCCTCGGCGCCGACCACGAGGACCTGGCGATGCACTTCGCCGGGGCGACCCGCGTCCCCACGGCCGAGCGGTTCACCGCCGACGACTGGGACCTCGAGACCGAGGGCGTGCCCGTGCTGCGCGGCGCGCCCGCCTCGCTCGTCGGCCGGATCGTCGCCGAGCAGGGCCAGGGCTCGCACTCCGTGCTGTTCGTCGAGGTCGAGAAGGTGCTGACCAGTGCCGAGAGCGGGGCGCTGGTCTACTTCCAGCGCCGCTTCCACAACCTGGCCGCCCAGCCCGTCAGCGCCTGACAGAGGGGGACCCGTGACCGGACCTGCCGCGAACGAGGGGCAGCGCATGACGCTGACCTGCTACAACGACACGCACGGGTACGGCTGGCGGCACGTGGACCTGTTCGTCCACGACGCCGGGGGCCGCGAGCTCGGCTGGGTGCACTGGCAGGTGCCCGAGGACGGCCCGGCCGCCGCCGACGCCGTGACCGCCCGCGTGGAACCGCAGCTGCGGCGCACGTCGGACTGGCGGCACGCGGTCAGCGCGGGCGGCGTGGACTACTGGACCGCCGACGCCGCCTGGGCGCAGCCGTGAGCCGCCACGAGGGGCTGTTCCGGCCGTGGTCGCTGCGGGAGCTCGTCACCGAGCTGACCACCAGGCGGACCACGCCGGACGCCGCCGCGGCACGGGCCCGGCGGCGGATCGAGGCGACCGACGGCGAGCTGCGCGCGTGGGTGGTCCAGGCCGAGGCGCTCGACCTCACCACCTCCGGACCTCTCGGCGGGGTGCCCCTGGCCGTCAAGGACATCATCGACCTCGCCGGCTTGCCCACCCGCTGCGGTTCCCCGTTGCGCGCCGACGCCCCTCCCGCCACGGCCGACGCGGCGATCGTGCGGGCGTGGCGCGCGGCCGGTGCCGTGCCGATCGGCAAGACCGTCACCACCGAGTTCGCGTACTTCCACCCAGGACCGACGCACAACCCGGCCGCGCCCGGCCACACCCCCGGCGGCTCGTCGAGCGGTTCGGCCGCGGCGGTCGCGTCCGGGCAGGTGCCGCTCGCCCTCGGTTCCCAAACGGCCGGTTCGGTCACGCGGCCCGCGTCGTTCTGCGGGATCGCCGCGCTGGTGATGAGCCGCGGCCGGTTCCCCGTCACCGGGGTCACGGGGTTCAGCCCGGGCCTGGACAGCCACGGCGTGTTCGCGGCGACGGCGTCCGACGTCGCGCTCGCCTGGTCGGCGCTGACCGGGGAGCCCGAGGCCGCGCCGCGCCCGCCGCGGCTGCTGCTGTGGAGCGGCGAGAAGCAGGCCGAGGTGGCGCCCGCGCTGCGGGACGGCCTCTCGGCGGTGGCCGACCGGATGCGGGCCGCCGGCGCGGTGGTGGACGCGTTCCCCGGCGAGTCGCTCGTGGCCCAGGTCGCCGCGGCGCACCCGGTCGTGATGGCGTACGAGGCGGCGCGCGAACGTGCCGCGGAGCTCGCCCAGGCCGACCGGTTGAGCTCCCCGCTCGCCACCCTGCTGCGGACCGGAGCCGCGACGCCGGACGCGGACTACGAGGCGGCCAGGCTGGTCGTCGCCGCGGCCGAGAGCGACGTCGTGGCGTGGACCGCGGAGTACGACGCCGTGATCGGCCCGGCCACCCCCGGACCCGCGCCCGAAGGCATGGCGGCGACCGGGGACCCGGTGCTCAGCCGCGGCTGGCAGGCGCTCGGCCTGCCGGTCGTCACCGTGCCGGGTCTGCGGGACGAGCGGGGTCTCCCGCTGGGACTCCAGCTCGTCGGCCGCGACCGCGGCGAGACCGCCCTGCTCGCCGCCGCGCGCTGGGCCGAGGACGTGGTGTGCGGCACCACCGCGGTGGTCACACGGTGATGCCGCAGGTCAGGATGTCGCGGACCAGCGTGCCGAGGCTGTCGGCGCAGGTCTTCGACTTGATCCGCGCGCGGTGCACGTCGACGGTCTTCACGCTGGTGCCGAGCCGGTGCGCGATGACCTGGCTCGGCAGGCCGTCGACCACGAGCTGGAGCACCTCGCGTTCGCGCTGGGTCAGCGTCTCCAGCCGCTCGCTCACGGCCCGTCGGCGGGCGTGCTCGGCGAACCGGTGCCGTGCCTGCACGAGCTGCGCCTGCACCAGCTCGACCATCCGCTGCGGCTGGTAGGGCTTCTCCAGGAAGTCGACGGCGCCCCTGGTGAGGGCGCGGACCGACATCGGGATGTCGCCGTGGGCGGAGCAGAACACCAGCGGCGCGGGGTAGCCGAGCTCGACGAGCCGGTCCTGCAGCTCGAACCCGCTGACGACCGGCATGCGCACGTCCACGATGACCACGGCCGGCTCGTCGCGGTCGAACTCGGCGAGGAACGTCGTGGCGTCGGGGTAGGTGAGCGCCTGCACCCCGACGCTCTCCAGCAGGAACACCAGCGACTGCCGCAGGTCCACGTCGTCGTCGACGACGTGGACCACCGGGGCGGGCAGCTCGTTGCCTTGCGATGTCACGGCTTCATGAGCACCGACGTGAACGGGTGGTCGCTCGCCCAGTCCGGTGCCAGCGGGGCGACGAAGACGTTCTCGGTGCGGGTGCGGGTGATCCGCCAGCCCTTCCCGGTGCGGCGGAAGGAGTTGTTGAGGCGGCTGGACCGCAGCAGCGACTTGCCGTCGGAGAACAGCCACGGCTGCATGTGGATCCACTGCCCGGTCGCCTCGTCGCCGTCGACGTGGATCTGCTCCGAGGTGAGGTAGTGCGCGTTCAGCAGCAGCTCCGGCTCCTGCTTCTCGCCCCAGAACCGCTGGAAGTGCGCGCGGATCGCGTCCGCGCCCTCGGCCCGCCCGAACTGGCCGTCGTAGTACTCGCCGACGCCCTCCCACACCGCGTCGGCCGTGTAGAGGTCCATGATCAGGTCGATGCGGTGGTCGTCGTCGAGGACGCCGAACTCGGGGCAGGGCGTGTCGCACAGGAACATGTACCGCGCCTGGAGCCTGCGGATGTCCGCCTCGGCCTCCAGGACGGTGACGCGGCGGGCCAGGTCGGCGACGGTGTTCTCCAGAGTCATCGCGGCTTCCTCACAGGACGATGGTGACGGTCTTGACCTCGGTGTTGGCGAGGACGCCCTCGTAGCCCAGCTCGCGGCCGACGCCGCTCGCCTTCAGGCCGCCCCAGGGCAGCTGCGGGCCGAGCGGCGACCAGCCGTTGACGCCGATCGCACCGGCCTGCAGCGCCGCGGAGACCGAGTGCGCCCGGCCGAGGTCGGTGGTCCAGACGGTGGCCGCGAGGCCGTAGTCGTTGTCGTTGGCCAGTGCGACGGCCTCGGCGTCGGTGTCGAACGGGATGACCGTGCCGACCGGGCCGAAGATCTCCTCCCGCGCGATGGTGTGCTCGTTGGTGCCCGCGAACACGGCCGGGTTGACGAAGAAACCGGGGCCGTCGACGGGGGAGCCGCCGGTCACGAGCGTCGCGCCCTCGGCCCTGCCCTTCTCGACGTAGCCCAGCACCTTGTCCCGCTGGGAGGCGTTCACGAGCGGGCCCATCGTGGTGGCCCGGTCGAACGGGTCGCCGACGACCTGCGCCTCCGCGGCCTCCTTCAGCCCGTCCAGCACGGCGGAGTACACGTCGCGGTGCACGAGGACGCGCGTGCCGGCGGCGCACACCTGGCCCTGGTTGGAGAACAGGCCCATCGCGGCGCCCTGGATCGCCGCCGGCAGGTCGGCGTCCTCGAAGACGATCTGCGGTGACTTGCCGCCGAGCTCCAGCGTCGTGCGCTTGAAGTTCCCCGCGCTGTTGCGCAGGATGCGGCGGCCGGTCTCGGTGGAGCCGGTGAAGCTGACCTTGTGCACGCCGGGGTGCACGGCGAGGGCCTCGCCGGTGACGGCGCCGATGCCGGGCAGCACCTGGACCGCTCCCGCCGGGAAACCGGCCTCCTGCACCAGCTTCGCGAGGTGCAGGATCGACAACGTCGCGTCCTCGGCGGGCTTGACGATCACGGCGTTGCCGGTCGCGAGCGCCGGGGCGAGCTTCCAGCCGAGGATCATCAACGGCGCGTTCCACGGCACGATCGCGGCGATGACCCCGATCGGCTCGCGCCGCGTGTAGGCGTGCGTGGGGGCACCGAAGTAGCTGGCGCTGGACAGGACCTCGCCGTTGATCTTGTCGGCCCAGCCGGCGTAGTAGCGCAGCGAGCCGACCAGGTTCGGCACGAACAGCGCGTTCGCGAAGCCGAACGGGACGCCCAGCTCCAGCGCCTCCAGCCGGGCCAGGGTCTCCGCGTCCCGCTCGACCAGGTCGGCGAGCTTGTTCAGCAGCGCGCCCTTGGCCGGCGGCGGAACGGCGGCCCAGTCGCCGTGCAGAGCTCTCGTGGCGGCGGCGACGGCGGTGTCGACGTCCCGCGCGTCGGCGGAGGCGATCTCGGTGATCGCCCCGCCCGTGCTGGGGTTGACGGCGGTGAACGTGCCCGCGCCGCCCCCGCTCCAGGTGCCGTCCAGGAACAGTTCGGTCGGTGACGTCAGGGTGTTCGTCATGCGGTGCTCCCGGTCGGGTCGAGGTCCACGGCGGTGGGTGCGACCCACCAGACGCCCGCCACCACCGCGCATTCGAGCGCGACCAGCAGGACGAGGAGGGCGGGGTCGTGGACGTGGGTGGTGGGCTGGGCCGCGACGCCGTGCCGGTGGGCCGTCGCGGAGGGGGCGAGCAGGTGGAGGTGGGCGGCGACCATGCCGATGGCGCCGAACGCCACCAGCGCCAGGGTTCGCCGGTCGTCGTGCTTCCAGAGGTGGACCGCGCACGGCAGGCACAGCGCGCCCATGACGCCGAGCAGCAGGTCCGATGTGGACAGAGCGCTGACGAGGTGGGCCAGAGCGCCAGCACCGGCCAGGACGGCGGTGCCGCGCCGCACGACCTCACGCGTGGCCATGACCGTTCGTCCCGTTCTCGGTGGCACAGCACGAGTCCACGGCCGCACGGTTGAGGTCGGGCACGTCGAGCGTCGGGTTGCGGTCGAAGAACCCGTGCGGCTTCAGCTTGAAGCCCGTGTAGTCGACCGGCATGATCGGCCAGTCCTCCGGCCGCACGAAGTGCGTGAGACCGAACGTGTGCCACACCACGAGGTCCTCGCCGTCGATGTCCCGGTCGCCGGCGGCGTAGGCGGGCAGGCCGTCGCCACCGGGGTTCTGGTTCACCGTGTAACCCGACGGCCACAGCTCGTCGCGGTCGTAGCGCGTGACCCACAGGTGGTGGCGGGCGAACGCGGCCCGTGCGGCGATCGACGAGCCGGGGTCGGCCAGCAACGCGGGCTGCCCCTCCGGGTACAGCACGTACGACGTCGGTTCGCCCAGCCGGTTCGACCGCTCCGCGCTGGAGACCGCCCACACCCGGCTCAGGTGCGACGCCGCCTGCCTACGGGCCTGCTGCTCGGTGCGCAGCCTCGTCCGCGAGCGCCGGATCGCGTTGCCCCACGGGTTGTCCGGGCCCGTCTCGACCGGCACGACCTCCAGCTCGTCGACCTGGTTGCGCACGCCGTCCACGGCGAAGTCGAGCCGCGCCGAGAACAGGTGCTGGTGGACGGGCGCGCCGACGCCGGGCGCCAGCTCCGTGAAGTGCGGGTCCCGCCCGTCGTAGCCGGACGGGAACGGGATGCCGGTGGCCTTGACCTCCAGCTCGATCGTGCCGTCGAGGTAGAGGTACCAGTAGAAGCCGTAGTCGTAGTTGCCGACCGTGCCGAAGAACGACACGACGACGCGGCGCTGGCGGCGGGTCTCCGACGAGCCGGAGAAGATGTCGTTGTGCTTCCACAGGACGCCGAAGTCCTCCTCGTGGATGCAGATCGCGTTGCGGATCGTCTTCGGCGCGCAGTGGTCGTCCACGACGACGGCGTCGAGGTAGGTGATCTCGCCGAGGCAGTCGCACCCCAGCTCGAGCGAGTTCGCGAGCCGCCCGAACTGGTACTCGCCCAGGTCGAAGTAGTTCTGCCAGCCGTGGGTCGGGCCGGGGTCGCCGTAGTTGACGACCATCTCCGCGACCGACGCCCGGTAGAGGATCGGCCGCTCGGTGCCGGCGTCGTCGAAGGAGAGCTGGTGCAGCGTCAGGCCTTCACGACCGTTGAAGCCGATCCGCACCGCCCAGTTCTGCCAGCGCAGCACCCCGTCCTCGACGGAGAACGACACGCCCTCGGGCTGGGTGATCGAGATGGGCTTCAGGCCGGTGCGTTCGGGGCCGCGGTAGGCCGGGTCGAGGTAGTCGCCTGACTCCTGCGGCGTGTGCTCGACGTGCGTCTCGACGACGCGGAGAACCCGCCGGTTGCTGACGTCGACGTGCGCGATGACGCCGCCGACCGGGTGCGCCCAGGCCGAGTCGGTGGGGTGGTCCTGGTAGAAGCTCAGCACGCGGTAGACCCGGTTGCCGACCTCGTCGTCGTACCCGAACACGCCCGCCGACAGCGGCACCGGCCTGACCTTGGCGACGTCGGTGATGCCGCGCTTGGCGACCGCCGCGAGCCAGCCGGGGTCGGCCTTGACGATCTGCTCGACGAGCTCGTAGTCCTCGTCCAGGCACGGGCCGAAGCCCGCGACCGCCGGGTCGAGCTCGGTCCGCGACACGACCTGACCGGCCGACACGTCCACGACGAGCGCGGAGACCGCCGAACTGTCCACCTCGGTCAGCAGCAGCGACACCTCGCGCGGCAGCTCCCGCGTCCCGTCCCAGGCGAGCACGTCGGCCTTGTCCGGTTCGCGCAGCATCACGTACGAGAACCTGCTGTGCGCGCCGGCCAGCCCGGCCGCGTCGAGGACCTCGCGGGTGCGCAGGACCTCGTCGGGGGTCAGGGTGGCCAGCGGGTGCCGGGCCGCGCCGGCGGCCGGTGCGGGGGTGGTGGGCAGCGTCTGCAGAGACATCGTGTTCCTCACGCGCGGTCGGTCGGTGGGCAGGTCAGGCGGGCTCGACGACCTCGGTCGTCCCCTGGGTCGGCGCCTGGGCGCGGACGCGTCCCCAGCCGATCGCGAACGCCACGGGGATGGCGGCGAGCAGGAGCACCACGGTGAGGCTGCTGCCGCCGGTGAGGATGCCGAAGTTGTTCACCACCAGGGCGAGGACGCCGAGCATGAGGACGGCCGCCAGCGCGGGCGCGACGAACGTCGTCCACCGGTTCGGCTCCACCCGGTGGCGGCGGAAGTAGGCGATCACGGCTGCGGACGTGAGGATGTAGAGCACGACCAGCGTGGCCACGGCGAGCCCGCTGAACCAGCTGAACAGCTTGGCGACAGGGTCGAGCCCCAGCACCGCGAACGGGGCGACGACCGCGGCGGCGACGAGCGACTGCGCGAGCGACGCGACAGCCGGCGCCTGGTGGCGGTTGGTGCGCTCCAGGACGGCCGGGAACAGGTTGCTGCCCGCCATGGCGTGGAAGTAGCGCGTGATCATGTTGTGGAACGCGAGCACGCCGGCGAACAGGGACGTGCACAGCAGGACGTCCGCGGCGGTGCTCGCCCAGCCGCCGAGCACGTTCTCCAGCGGCGCCAGCGCGAACACGGCGGGATCACTCGCGAGGGCGTTGCCCGCGGCCTCGCCGACCGAGCCGGCACCGTAGTAGACGACCAGCATCCACGTGACGAACGCGAGGAACACCGCGATGAGCGTGACCGCGACGTAGGTGGCGCGCGGCACCGTCCTCCGGGGATCGCGCGCCTCGGTCGAGTAGATGGCCGTGGACTCGAACCCGAACATGGACGCGATCGCGAACATGATCGCGATCCCGGGCGCCCCCGCCAGCACGGCCGACGGCCCGAAGCTGGCCGCGACGTCGAGCGCGCCGGTGCCGCGGCTGACGAGGACACCGATCGCGAACGCCGTCAGCAGCACCAGCTCGGCCGCGACCAGCACGGCGAGCACACGGGCACCGAGCTCCACCTTGCGCGAGCCCAGGAACAGCACCAGCGCGATCGACAGCAACGACCACAGCCACCACGGCGACTCGACCCCGGCGAGGCGGCTGACCAGCCCCGACGTGCTCGCGCCGAGCAGCCCGTCCATCGCGAACTGCACGGCGTTGTAGGACAGCAGCGCGAGCAGCGACCCGCCGGCACCGGCGCGCAGGCCGAGCCCGGCGCGGATGACCGCGAAGAACCCGCCGCGGGTGTCGAGGTGACGGGTGATGGTCGTGAACCCGACGGCGAAGAGGATGACCACCAGCCCGACGGCCAGGTACGCGCCGGGGGCGCCGGCGCCGTTGCCCATGGCGACCGCGAGGCAGGCCGCGCCCACGATGCTGGTCAGCGGAGCCTGGGCGGACAGGACGAAGAACAGGATGCCGGGCACGCCGAAGGCGTTCCGCTTCAGGCTTGTTCGGGGTGAATCCGCGTTTGACATCGAGCGCCTCCACGAGGACCGCGGTGCGGGATCCAGAGGGCGGTGACCCGGCGGGGACATCGCCGTTGACGTGCACCAGCGTCAGCCAGAACCGCAAACTTGTCAATCGGATAGTTTGCTCTCCGGTCACCTCGTCTCAACCGGATGATCGTTCTTATCAATCACCTCCGCCCGCCCCCGACATCCGGCGAAGCCCGGCGGAGATCCATGCCCGGCCTATACGGTTCGGGCATGAGCCAGCCGATCCCGTTCACCGACACCAACTTCAAGCTCGCCGTCGTCCAGGAGCTGATGTACAACCAGGACCTGCTGCCGAGGTTCGACCTGCGCGCGTACGCCGCCGAGCAGGGCTTCACCTACGACGACCTGAGTTTCGAAGCCGTGCCCGAGGCGTTGGCGTACTTCGAGGCGCTGGAGGTCCCCGCGGAGCTGGCGGAGAAGATCACCGAGATCTACATGGACGGTGGCAACCAGATCTACATGGAGATCGCGCCGGGGTGGGACGGCGAGGACGGGCTGTTCGACGTCGCGGAGTTCGACGACGTGCGGCACTTTCCCGGGTTGAAGTCGATGACGCTGCTCTACACGGGTGACGACCGGGTGCTGGAGGCGCTGCGGGCCCGCGGGATCCAGGCGGAGTGGCTCTGAGCCGTACGGCGTGTCGGTCGTATGCAGCCCGCGCGGCTGAAGATGACTGATGACCGCTCACCGACGGCAAGGGGATAGGTCCGGCGCGATCGCGGACGGCCGCTCGTCGTACGCGTGCTGCCGGTGGCCGAAAGGACGGGGCGGTCAGGAGAGTTCTCGGCGAGTGTGGTGGCAGCGGCGAGACAGCGCCGCACTCCCGCGCTGAGAAGCGCTCGCTCTCCCGGAACCCCCGAACCAGGAGGACCTCTCCATGCCCGCGATCCGCGCTGGTCTGATCAAGAACGACAGGAACGTGAAGGTCGTCGTGCTGAAGGCGGACCCCAAGCCAGGTCCCGAGGACCTGGTCACGGTCGTGCCGTTCACCAGCAGGAAGCCGAAGGCCGGCATTCCCTGCCACGAGGTGAACACGTTCCACGGTGACATCTGGGTGCTGGTCCGCGACGTGTACAACACCCGCGCGGCGAACCTGAGGAACCGCTGGGCGCTACTGGACCGCCTCAAGTCCGAGGAGTTCGCGCCGCTCAAGGCTGCGGTGGCCAAGGCCTCCGAGTAAGTCCCTGGGCCTCGCGCATGGTCACCAGCCTGACCACGCGCGGGGCCCAGGCAGCACAACGGTGTGGCCGCCTTTGACGTTGAGTGACCACGGGCAGACCCGGATGGACCCTTGTTTTAGCTCTCGCAAGAGGCGAACTCTGTGGTCCGCGTTTCCTTCTCCGCCGCCATGGGTCGACCACGTCAGGAGAACACATGCGTCGGAGAACGAGCGGGGTGCTGGCCGTGGTCGCGGCAGCCGTCACGATGGCGGCCGCCGTCATCGCCAATCCCGTTTCCGTGCAAGCGGTGGACGCGCCCGCGTGCGCCGTCGGGTACCAGGTCGACCAGTGGAGCAACGGCTTCGTCGCCCAGGTCAAGATCACCAACAACAGCACCCCGATCGACGGGTGGACGCTGACGTGGACCTTCGCCGGTGACCAGCGCGTCACCTCCGGCTGGAGCGCCGACGTCACGCAGTCCGGCAAGGTCGTGACCGCGCGGAACCAGACGTTCAACCGCGCCATCGCCACCGGCGCGTCCGTCCAGTTCGGATTCCAGGGCACCTACCAGGGGACCAACGAGACCCCGGCGGACTTCACCCTCAACGGCGTGCGGTGCAACGACACCAACCCGCCGACGACGACCACCACCACGACCACGACGACAACCACGACGACCACACCTCAAGTCCCGCCACCGAGTTGTTCGAGTGGCGCGTTCTGCGACGGCTTCGAGAACCAGACCGGCACGACGCCGGGCGGCGACTGGTCGCTGAAGTTCCCCAACTGCCAGGGGTCCGGCACCGCGACCGTCGACAGCTCGACGGCGCACAGCGGCGCCAAGTCGATCCGGATCGACGGCCGGGCCGGCTACTGCAACCACGTGTTCCTCGCGACCACCAGGGGAACGACCGGATCCGGCCTGTACGCGCGGTTCTACGTGCGGCACACCACCGCGCTGCCCGAGGCGCACGTGACCTTCGCGGCCATGAAGGACACCGCCGACGGCGGCAAGGACCTGCGGATGGGCGGCCAGAACCGCGCCCTGCAGTGGAACCGCGAGTCCGACGACGCCACCCTGCCGGAGCAGAGTCCCAACGGGGTCGCGCAGAGCACCCCGCTGCCGCTGAACCAGTGGACCTGCGTCGAGTTCGGGATCACCGGCTCGGAACTGCGGACCTGGGTCAACGGCACCGAGGTGGTGGGCCTGCGCGCGGACGGTGTGTCCACACCGGACGTCGACTCGCAGTGGTTGCGCCGCAGCGGGTGGCGGCCGGCGCTCACCGACTTCCGGCTCGGCTGGGAGAGCTACGGCAACGGCGACGACACGTTGTGGTTCGACGACGTCGTGCTGGCGGCGTCCCGGGTCGGCTGCTCCTGAGGCCCCCTGCTCCTGAGGTCCACAGCCCCGGCCGGTACGACCAGGCGAGCCCTGGTCGTACCGGCCGGCGGCCTGAGAGCCGTCTGATACGCCGACCAGCTCGATGCCAGCCCGGCGTGCGGGGCCTGCCAGCGCACCGGGTCAGGGTCGGAACCATGACGATCACGCTCGACCCCGGCAGCAGGGTCATGTTCACCGGCGACTCCATCACCACGCTCTGGCGCCCGCCCGGCGAGGACCGCGCCGCCTACCCGCTGCAGGTCGCCGGCCGGTGGTGCTTCGAGCACCCCGACCGCCCGGTCACCTGGCTCAACACCGGCCACCCCGGCGACACGGTCGCCGACCTCGAGGCGCGCTGGCAGGCGGAGGTGCTCGACGCCCGACCGGACGTGCTGTCGATCCTCGTCGGCATCAACGACGTCGGTCTGCCCGCGATGGTCCCCGGCGCCCGGCTGTCGCCGGTGGAGGAGTTCGCCGCCACCTACGACCGCCTGCTCGCACCGCTTGCGGACACCCGGCTGGTCCTGGTCGAGCCGTTCCTGCTGCCGGTCGACGGCGTGGTCGAGCACGAGCTGCACCTCGACACCGGCCTGCACCGGGTGCGGATCGGCCCGGACGAGCGCACGCGGTGGCGCGCCGACCTGGAGCCGCGCATCGAGGTCGTCCACCGGCTCGCCGCCCGCTACGGCGCGGAACTGCTCGCCGCCGACCGCCTGTTCGCCGACCTGGGCGAGCCGCAACGGTGGTCCGACGACGGCGTCCACCCGAGTCCGGCCGGGCACAGCGCCCTGGCCGAGGCCTGGCTGGACCTGGTCGCCTGACGCGCCCGGCCGTCGTCAGCTCGCCGACCGGGCGCCCTGCTCGCGCAACCACTGCACGAGGTCGGCCGCCCCGCTGCGCAGAGCGGCGTCCAGCGGGGTCAGCGGTTCCCACGGCGGCAACCAGTTCAGGTCGGCTCCTTGAGCGAGCAGGAACTCGGCGCACGGTCGCTGACCGCCGTGGCACGCACCCCAGAACGCCTCGTCGGCTTCGTCGCTCGTCGCACCGGGGAAGCAGGCCCGCACGCGGTCGAGGAGACCGAGCGTCGCGGCGTCGGCGAGCGTGGTGCGGGCACCGCGTTCGACGAGCCTGCGCGCGGTGTCCCACTGCGCGAAGGCCCTCGCGTCGGTCAACGGCGTCCCGCCCGCGATGACGGCGCCGTCGGCGTCGATGTCGGCGCCGGCGTCCAGCAGCGCGTCGAGGGCCGCGACGTCGTTGCTGCTGGCCGCCCAGTGCAGCGGTGTCTCGGTGTGCGAGCCCTCGAACCGCGCGTTCACGTCGGCGCCCGCTTCGGCGAGCACGGTGATCGTGGCGGCGGCGTTCGGGAAGTGGCCGGGCCAGTCGGTGGCCAGGTGCAGCGGTGTGCGGCCGTCGAACCGGGCGGTGGCGAGCTCGGGGTGATCGCTCAGCAGCCGCCGGAGCGCGTCGGTGGCGCCGGTGTGGACGGCGACGATCAGTGCTGTGGTGTGTGCTTCGGTGACCGGCGTCATCGCTTCTCCCGGGGTGGCCGCAGAGGACGGACCTTACGCGCCGGGCGGTGCCGGTGGCTCCAGCGCGGCGAGCTTCGTCCGCACGTCGTCGGCGTCCGGGTGGGAGAGCCGGTCGAGCAGGGTGAGCGCCTGCTGCCACATCCGGGCGGCGGTGAGGTGCTCGCCCGCGCCGAGGTAGGCGTCGCCCAGGCGTGCCCACGTGGTGGCTTCGGTGTAGTAGTCGCCCAGCTGGGAGGACAGGGCGATGGACTGCTCGTAGTGGCGGACGGCTTGCGCGTGGTCGCCGAGGTGGTGGTGGATGTAGCCGAGGCTGTCGAGGGTGTCGGCCAGTCCCGGCCGGTGCCCCAGCTCCCGGAACAGCGCCAGGGCCGCCTCGCAGTTCGCACGCCCCCGCGCGTGGTCGCCGAGCAGGGCCTGCTCCCAGCCGAGCTGGTCGAGGGCGCGGGCCTCTCCCGCCCGGTTCCCGGCGGCGCGGAACAGGTCCAGGGCCCGTGCGGCGTGGTCGACCGCCTCCGGGTAGAGCTCCTGCAGCTCGCGCACCCAGCTGAACGCTATGTGCGTGCGCGCCTGGCCGATCGGTTTCCCCAGGTCCCGGTACAGGTCCAGGGCGCGCTGGAGGTGGGGGACCGCCTCGTCGTAGCGCCCCAGGCGGATGGCGGCGCGGCTGAGGAGGCGGTGGGCGCGGGCCTGAGCCGCACGGTCGTCCAGGCGCGTCGCGGCCGACAACGCGGCCTGCTGGGTCGCCACCCACTCCTGCCAGTGCCCCTGGCGTTCGAGGTAGGTCGCGAGCGTCCACGCCAGCTGCCAGGCGTGCACGTCGAGTCCGCACCGGACCGCCTGGTCGATGATGACCGGCAGGGTGGCGTGCTCGGCGACGAACCAGGCCAGTGCCTGCTCCTCGTCGGCGATGTCGAGCGGGTGCACGTCCGGTGCCGGCGGGTGCAGCTCGACGCGCTCCCGCTGTGGGGCGATCCGGCGATCGGCGGCCGAGCAGGTCAGCAGGTGGAAGTCGAGCATCCGGCGGACCGCGGCGTGCCGCCGTGCGTCGGTCTCCTCGGCGGCGGCCAGTTCGGCGGCGTAGCTGCGCAGCAGGTCGTGGAACTGGTACCGCCCCGCGCTCGGCTGCTCCAGCAGGTGGGCGCGGGTCAGTTCGGCCAGCGGCGCCCGCACCTCGGACACGGGAACACCCACCAGCGCGGCCGCCGCCGGTGGGCTGATGGTGGGTCCGGGGTGCACGCCGAGCAGGCGGAACAACGCGGCCGCGCCGTCGGTGAGGGCGCGGTAGGACCAGGAGAAGACCGCGCGGGCGCCGCTGTGGCTGTCGCCGGCGTCGAGGACGTCGAGCCGCACCCGCTCGTCGCGCAGCTCCTCGGCCAGGGTCGTCAGCGGCAGGTCCGGGTGCGTGGCCGCGTGGGCCGTCACCAGGCCCAGCGCGAGCGGGAGGCGGGCGCAGAGCGCGATGATCTCCTGGACCGCCTCGGGTTCCGCGTCGACCCGGCACGCGTCGAGGCGCCGGGTCAGCAGGTCGACCGCCTCCTCGTCGGACAGGACCTTCAGGGTCAGGGGCAGCGCGCCCTCCCTGGCGATCAGGCTGGTGAGCCGGTCCCGGCTCGTGACCAGCACCGCGCACGTCGGGTTGCCGGGCAGCAGCGGGCGCACCTGTTCCGAGCTGTGGGCGTTGTCGAGCACCACCAGCACCCGCCGCTCGGCCAGCAGGCTCCGGTACAGGGCGACCTGCGCGTCGAAGCCGGTGGGAATGCGATCGGGGGCGATCTGGAACGCGTCGAGGAACCCGCGGATCGCGTCCGCCGGGTGCACCGGCACACCGGACGGGTCGAACCCCCGCAGGTTCACGTACAGCTGGCCGTCCGGGAACCGCGCGACCGCCTGGTGCGCCCAGTGGACGGCCAGGGTCGTCTTGCCCACGCCCGCCGTCCCGCTGACCGCGGAGATGACCAGCGTCGTCACTTCCGACGAGACGTCGTCGAGTGCCGCGGTCAACTGGGAGAGCTCCGCCGCGCGTCCCACGAAGTAGGGGAACGCGCCGGGCAGCTGCTGCGGCGTCACCCACGAGTGGTCGACGTGGTGGAAGTGCACTCCGCCCTGCACCGAGCCGGCCTGCAGAACCGAGCCCGTGACGGTGCCGCCCACCTCGTTGCCATTGCTGGTGACGCTCACTCCTGGCACCTCGTGTCGATCTGCACCTGACAAAGCGGGCGATGCGGCGCCGGCCTGTTCCCACTTCGTGATGGGGCGCCGGAATGTTACAGCGCCACGCCGGTCACCGGAATGACAAATGAGCACGAAGAAATTCGCGGGAAGCGAGAATAGTTTCGGTGTCGAAGACTTCCCGGATCGCGTGACGCATCATCCACTAGTCTCGGCGCACATGAATAGCCGTGGTAGCGAAACCGGCCCGCCGTCGGTGCGCCGACGCGACTGGCAAAGCGTGTCCGACGTCGATTACCGGCGGATCAGGTCGATCTGGGAGGAAGCGTTCCCGCCCGGCGAACGCAGCGAACAGGACACGGTGTCCCGGCGCGACAGCACGTGGTTGTGGACGGCCCACTCGGCCGGCGGCGACCTGACCGGGTTCGCCACCGCGTTGCTCCTCCCGTCGTCCGAGGCCGCCTACCTCGAGTACCTGGCCGTGCTGCCTTCGACGCGCGGCACCGGGACGGGTGCCGCTGTGCTCTCCACGATCGCGGCCGACCTCCAGGCCGAGGGATCGGTGTCCGGGGTCGTGCTGGAGGTCGAGGACCCGGTCCGGACACCGGGACGTGATCCCCTTCTGGTGCGCCGGCTGGCTTTCTACGAACGGTGGGGCGCGCTGCCGGTGGCGTCACTGAACGATTACTTCATGCCCGACCTCGCGAATCCCGGTGGGCTGGTGCCGATGACCCTGTTGTGGCGGGGACTTCGCGACAATGCGACGCTCGCCCCCGCCGGGGTGGTACGCGTGCTCACCGACCTCTACCACGGCTATTACGCGCACGCCGCGTCGGAAGGCCACCTGGAGAAGATGCTGGGGCGCATCACACCCGACGCCCCGGCATCGTGAACCTGAAAGCCGCCCCTACAGCAACCCGAGCTGCCGCAGGTCGCTGACGTACTTGAGCACCAGCTCGCGGGTGATGTGCGGGATCTCCCCGGCCTCGCCGAGCTTCTCCTGCTGCACGGCCTCCCGGAACTGCCGGGTGAGCGCCTCGCCGTCACCCGCGGGGTCGGCCGGCGTCCGGTAGGCGTGCAGCAGGGGGAGCAGCGACGCCTGGCGGAGCGCGTCCGGCAGGTCGCGCAGCGCCGACTCGAAGCGGCGGCGCCACTCGTCGTAGTCGTCGATCCGCGTGATGGGGGTGCCCGCCTCGGCCAGCCAGTCGACGAAGGTGTCCAGGGAGATGCCGTCGTCGTGCGGGTTGAACACGTGGTACGTGCGGTGGCCCTCGACGTCGCGGGTGCCCAGGACGTTCACGGCCTCGGCGATGAAGTCCACGGGCAGGCCGTCGTAGTGCGCCCTGGGCGGCGTGCCGTCCGCGCTGCGGTAGAAGGTCCTCGGGGCGAGGCCGGTGGCCACCAGGCTGAGCACCAGCCGGGTGACCATGTCCGGCACGTTCAGCTGACCGGTGAAGCGGCTGTGGGTGAGGATCATGTCCGACCGGAACACCGTCACCGGCAGCCCGCACCGCTCGTGCGCCTCCCGCAGCAGCACCTCGCCGGCCCACTTGCTCAGCGAGTAGCCGTTGGCGTAGTCGTCGTTGCGCCGCCGCACCCCGCCCATCGTGCGGACGTCGGCGGTCTCCGTGAACTCGCCGGGCGGAACCTGGTTCCCGACGCCCACCGTGGACACGTTGGTGAACGGCTTGATCCGGTCGGTGAGCGCGAGCCGGATCAGCTCGGCGGTGCCGACGACGTTCGGGCCGAACAGGTGCTCGTAGGGGAGCACGTGGTTGACCAGCGCGCCGGGGTGCACGATGGCGTCGACTTCGCCGGCGAGCCGCTGCCAGGTCCGTTCGCCGAGTCCGAGGAACGGCTCCGCGAGGTCGCCCGCCAGCACTTCGAGGTGCTCCTCGGCCAGCTCGCCGTAGAGCTTCAGCAACGCGGCGTCGCCGGTGTCGAACGTGGCGTCGAGCCGCTCGCGGGCCGCCTTGTCGTCGGCGCCGCGCACGACGCACACGAGCTTCCCGCCGGTGCGGGAGAAGCGTTCGAGCCAGTCGAGGCAGAGGAACCGGCCGAGGTAGCCCGTCGCGCCGGTGAGCAGCACGACCCGGGGAGGTCCGCTCGGCCGGGGCAGGGCGGGTGCCGCCGCGATCACCGCCGGGTCGAGGAACTCGTCGAGGGTCAGGTCGGTGGCCCGGATCTCGGTCGCGTCCGCGCCGTGGACCGAGGCGAACGTGGGCCTGGCGCTGCCGGACGCGAGTTGTGCCGTCACGTGCGCGGCGATGCCCCGCAGGGTGCCGGACGGGCCGAGCAGCACGCCGACCGGGACCTCGACGCGGTAGATCTCGCCGAGCAACGACGCGAACGAGACCGCGGACAGCGAGTCGCCGCCGAGCTCGATGAAACGAGCCTCGTCGTCCAGGTCCGACGTGCCGCCACCGAGCATCGCCCGCGCCGCCCTCGCCACCGTCTCGCCGACGGGTTGGTCCGGTCCGCCACGCCGCAACGCCTGCAGCTCGTCGGTCTCGCCGCGCGCCAGGTCCGCGTAGAGGGCCTCCAGCTTGTCGCCGTAGCGCTCACGAAGCCTCGGGACCAGCAGCTTGCGCACGTCGGACAGCAGGCCGTTCTCCGCGCTGAACGGCTCGGTCTCGATCAGGAAGTCGCGGGGGATCTCGTACGGTTCGAGCCCGGCCCTGGCCGCGATCCGCCGCAACGCCTCGGCGAGCCTCGGCCGCAGCGCTTCCGCGTCGCCCGCCTCGCGCACCGCGGCCTCGGCGGGCACGACCACCGCCAGCAGGTAGGCCCTCTCGCTGCTGCCGTAGACGTAGATCTGCCGGATCAGCGGATCGGCCGTGTACTCCGCCTCGAGCTTGGACAGGGCGACGAACTCGCCCTGCGACAGCTTCTGCACGTTGTTGCGGCGGGCGACGTAGGCCAGCTCGTCCGGTCCGGTGAGCGCCATGATGTCGCCGGTGCGGTAGAAGCCCTCGTCGTCGAAGACCGACGCGGTCAGCTCCGGCCGCCGGAAGTAGCCGGGGAACATCGACTCGGCCTTGAGCAGCAGCTCGCCGCGCGGATGCGGCTGGTCGGTGTGGAAGTAGCCGAGCTCGGGGACGTCGGCCAGGCGGAAGTCGATGACCGGCGGGCGCTGCAGCTTGCCGTTGCGCAGGACCGTCCCGAACTCCGTGGCGCCGTAACCTACGGTCAGCGGTACACCGAGGCACTCCTCGGCGAACCTCCTCATCTCCGCGGAGATCGGAGCGCTGCCGACCAGCGCCTCCACGATCCGGCCGCCCAGGACTCGGGTGCGCAGGTCCTCCTTGACCGCGGCGTCGCGCTCGCGCTCGTCGGAGAGCTCACCCGCTCGCAGGCTCAGCAGGCCCTGGTACTCCTGGAAGAGCATGTCGAAGACGCGCGGCACTGCCATGAGCTGCGTAGGCCTGGCGAGGGCGATGTCCTCGAACAGCGTGGAGAGGTCGCTGCGGGCGGAGAAGCAGACGGTTCCACCGCTGCCGAGCGCACCGCTGATGATCGTGCGGCCGAACGCGTGGCTCATCGGCATGTAGCTGATCCTGACCACCGGGAAGTCGCCCCGTTTGCCGCTGATCCACAGCTGGCGCACCGACTGCTGGGTGTAGATCGCCCCCTTGGGACTGCCGGTGCTGCCCGAGGTGTAGATCAACGACGCCAGGGGGTCCTCGCCTGGCGCCGGCACGTGCACCGGCGGGGCCGGACGCGCCAGGCCCTGGTCGAGCAGCTGCGCGAACGTGGCCACCTCGACGCCCGTTCCGGCCACCGCGTCCGAGAACTCGGCGCAGGCGTCGCGTTCCTCGTCGACGTCGGCGTGCAGGTCGAATACCAGAGCGAGTCGGGCTCCCTCGGCCTCCCGCAGCAGCGCGGCCGCCTTGGGGAGGTACTCGACGCTGGAGGCGAGGATCCGGGGCCGGGTCTCGGCCAGGATCTCGTGCAGCTGCGCGACCGGCGCGTTCGGCTGCAGCGGCACGGTCACCGCGCCGAGCCGGATCGCCGCCAGGTCCACCGCCTGGTACTCGCCGCTGGTGAACCCGATCGTCGCCACGAAGTCGCCGGCGCCGATGCCCCGCGCCGCCCACTCCGCCGCGAGGGCGCCCGCGTCGGCCCACAGCTCGCCGTAGGTGCGGGTGGTGAAACCGGGCAGCAGCCGCCGGGTGCGGCGGCCGGTCGCCGGGTCGGTCACCGTCTCGGCCTCGCGCACCGCCACGGCGGGACGGTCGGCGTAGCCGGTCATCAGCCGTTCCAGCGTTGTCCCCAGCGCGAGGCCCGGTTCCTGGATCTGCCGCGTGATCGCCGGATCGGGGGATAGTGCACCCGCGGAACCCACACCCACTGCTGTCACCAAATCCGTTCGTTAGTAAGGGAATTCCCCCCGAGCTGTAGACGATCACCGCACCGGGGTGGTGTCAAGATCGATTCGGAGCAAGCCCCGGTCCGGCATCGTGTCCACGCGGCCACGGCACCCGCCGGAACCACCTGTCCTGTCCCCGATGTCGGAAATCACGCGTTTGGCCAGGTGAGAGCGGGTTTGACGGCGGCTTCCCCTTTGTCATCGGCCAATGGGATGGCGCGCGGCGGTTTTCCTCCGCGGCCGGGAACTGCGGGCTCACCCTGTTCGTCGCACCGAGCGCCCGAACGGCGGAGGGATCGCGATGACTGGTCCGGCAGCGAACGGAAGCGCGAGCGCGGGGATCGACGCCTGGGTCGCCCAGGCCAAGGCGAAGGCCGAGCGCTACCAGGCGATGAGCGTGCAGGCGCGGCAGATCTCGGTCACCGACACCGAGGGGCCGGTGACCGTCACGGTCGACTCCGGCGGCAACGTCGTCGACCTGCGCATCAAGGGCCACGACGACGTGGCGCGGGACGTCCTGCTGACCATGCGCCGCGCGCAGGCCAAGCTGCCGGAGAAGCTCGCCGAGGTGATGGCGGAGACGATCGGCGACGACCCGCGGACCGTCAGCACCGTCGTCGGCAACTACCGCGCCAAGTTCCCCGAACCCGTCTCCGACGATCCACCGCCGCGGCCGAAGCGCGCCGCCTCCGATGACGACGACGACTTCGGGTCGGTGATGGACAGGTGAGCGGCTACGAGGTCGTCTCCAGCGAGCTGACCGCGCACGCCGGGGCCGTGCGGAAGGTCGCGGACGCGCTCGGCCAGGCCGTGGAGGCCGCCGGTCAGGTCACCGTCGGCGTGCAGGCGTACGGGATGATCACCGGCCCGTTGTTCGTGCCGATCGTCATGGCGGTCAGCGCACCGGGCCTGCTCACGTTGCGGATGGCCCAGCAGGCGGTCACCGACGTGGCGAACGAGGTCGAGGCGACCGCCGAGCAGTACGCCGCCGTCGAGAAGAGCACCGCGAACAGCTTCACCGCGCTCCACGGGAGACTCTCGTGACGAACCCCTTGCTGGCCCAGAAGCAGGACTCCACCACCTGGCACACCGGCATCAACCTGGTCGACGACGCGGCCGGCGTGTACGACGCGGTCGAGTCCGGCGGCTGGGTCGAGGGCGGCATCTCGGCCCTCGGCGCGGGCATGGACCTGCTGACGATGGCGATGAACCCGGTCGGCACGCTGATCTCCTACGGCCTCAACTGGCTGATCGAGCACGTGAAACCGTTGCAGGACGGGCTGAACATGCTCGCGGGCGACGCCGACCAGATCGCCGCCTACTCGCAGACCTGGGCGAACGTCGCGAAGGCCGTCCAGGAAGCGGGGAAGTCCCTCGCGGACGCCGTCGCCAAGGACACCGCGAACTGGACCGGAGCTGCCGCCGACGCCTACCGGCAGCACGTGGCGGGCAAGCTCAACGGGCTGTCCACGATCGTCACGTGCGCCAACGCCATCAGCACCGTCGTGAAGGTCGTCGGCGTGATCACCGGCGTCGTGCGCGGCCTGGTGCGCGACATGGTCACGCAGGCCGTCGGCGACTTCATCCAGGACGCGCTGGAGGAGGTGTTCTCCCTCGGACTCGGCACGCCGTTCGTGATCGCTCAGGTCGTGGAGCAGGTGGCGGCGTGGACGGAGAAGATCGGCGCCACGATCAAGAAGCTGATCAACTCGGTCGAGAAGCTGCGGCCGATCATGAGCAAGCTCGAGGAGATCTGGCAGGGCGTCCAGAAGGTCATGAACGCGCTGCACGGCCGCGGCGGCTCCGAACCGCACGTCCCGCACGGCGAAGGCGGCACGCACGTCTCGTCGGCCGAACCGCACGCGGGCGGTGGCGGCGGCGGTGAGACGCACGTGTCCAGTACTGGTGGGGAAACCCACGTGTCGAGCGCGGAACCGCACACCGGCGGGGAACCTCGTGCCGGCGGTGAGCCGCACACCGGCGGTGAGACGCACACGTCCGGTGAGAGCGGCACGCCGGGGGAGCCTTCCGGCAACGGCAGGCCACCGGGCGAGGACTCGTCCGTGCGCGGCCAGACCGAGGAGCCCCGGTCGACCGCCCAGGAGGCCGAGAACCGCACGGGCTGCGGCGACCCGGTCGACGTCGTCACCGGCGACATGTTCCTGACCCAGACCGACGTGACCCTGCCCGCGGAGCTCGGCCTGGTGCTGCAACGCACCCACATCTCGTCCTACCGCGTCGGCAGGCTGTTCGGCCGCTCGTGGTCGTCCACTGTGGACCAACGGCTGGAGGTCGACGCGCAGGGCGTGTGCTTCGCGGGCGCCGACGCGATCATGCTCGTCTACCCGACACCAGTCGTCGGAGTGGCGGTCCTGCCGGTGGAGGGACCGCGCTGGCCGCTGACGCTCGACGCCGACGGCACGTACCGGATCACCCGGCCGAACGGGCACGTCCTGCACTTCACACCGTCCGGCGTCGCGGGGCTGGCGCCGTTGCGGGCGATCACCGACCGCAACCAGCACCGCATCGACTTCCTGGCCGACGAGGACGGGATGCCGTTCGAGATCCGGCACTCCGGCGGCTACCGGGTCACCGTCGAGACCGCGCGCGGCCGGATCGTGGGCTACCGGCTGGGCGACATCCCGCTGATGTCGTTCGGCTACAACGACTCCGGCGACCTCACGCACGTCACGAACGCGTCCGGACTGCCGCACGTCTTCGACTACGACACCGAAGGCCGGATCACCGGCTGGACCGACCGCAAGGGAACTCAGTACCGCTACCACTTCGACTCCTCCGGCCGGGTGGCGTGGGCCGAGGGGACCGGCGGCATCCTCAACGCCCGGTTCCGTTACGAGGCCTCGGCGACGACCGTGCAGGACTCGCTGGGCAACGAGTCGGTCTACCACCTCAACGGGCTGCGGCAGATCGTGCGGACCGTGGACCCGTTGGGCAACAGCGTCACCAGTGAATGGGACCGCTACGACCGCCTGCTCGCCCGCACGGACGCACTCGGCGGCACGACGCGCTACGAGTACGACTCCTCCGGCCGGGTCGTCGCGATGGTCCTGCCGGACGGCGCGGTGAAGAGGATGGCCTACAACGAGCTCGGACTGTCCACTTCGGTCACCGACGGCGTCGCGACCACCGAGTACAGCTACGACGACCGCGGCAACCTGCTGGCGGAGAGCGGCCCGAACGGCGTCGTCCGCACCACCTACGACGCGAACGGGCATCTCACGAGCCGCACGGACGCGACCGGCGCGACCAGCCACATCACCACGAACGCCGCCGGACTGCCGGTCGTGATGGTCGACCCGCGGGGCAACCGGCACCGCTACGAGCGCGACGTGTTCGGGCGGCTCGTCGCCGTCGTCGACCCGCTGGAGGGCACGACCCGCTACGGCTGGACGGTCGACGGGCAACCCGCGTGGCGGCTCGGTCCCGACGGTGGCCGCGAGACCTGGCGCTACGACGGCGAGGGCAACCTGGTCGAGCACGTCGACCCCGGCGGGCGGCGGACGACGTTCGAGATCGGCGACTTCGACCTGCCCGCCGTGCGCGTGACGGCCGACGGCGCGCGCACCGCGTTCGCCTACGACACCGAACAACGCGTCACCGCCGTGACGAACGCCCAGGGCCGCACGTGGACCTACCGCTACGACGCGGTCGGGAACCTGGTGCAGGAGCAGGACTTCCACGGCCGCACCGTGTCCTACTCCTACGACGCGGCCTCACGACTCGTGTCCAGCACCAACGGGGCCGGCCAGACCATCGCGTACTCCTACGACGCGGCGGGGCGCAGGGTCCGGCAGGTCAGCGACGACACCGAGATCACCTACGCCTACGACGCCCAGGGGCGGCTGGTCCGCGCGGCCAACGAGGCGGGCGAGCTGGTCCTAACCCGCGACCGGGCCGGCCGCGTGCTCACGGAGTCGTTCAACGGCCGCGTCCTCGCCAACAGCTACGACCCGTCCGGCCGCCGGCTGCGCCGCGTGACGCCGTCGGGCACCGCGGTGGACTTCGGCTACGACCAGCTGGGCCACCTGACCTCGGTGCGGGCGGGCGCGCACGCGTTGACGCTGGACCGCGACCGCCTGGGCCGCGCCGTGGCACACCACCTCGACGGCCACCCGGTCGTCGGCCAGTCCTGGGACCCCGCCGGCCGGCTGCTCGCGCAGGACGTCGCCGGGCACCGCAGGCAGTTCGCCTGGCGCCCCGACGGCCAGCTGGTGGGGGAGGGCGCGAAGCGCGTCGACCTGGACGTGCTGGGCCGCGTCACCGCGATCCACACCCCGGACAACTCCGAGCGCTACGGCTACGACCCGGCGGGCAACATCACCGCCGCCGCCTGGCTGCCCGGCGGCGACACCGAGGGGCAGCGCGAGTTCGACCGCGGACTCCTGCGCGCCGCCGGCCGCACGTCGTTCACCTACGACGGCCAGGGCAGGGTGAGCGAGGTCCGCCGCCGCACCCTCTCCGGCCAGACCCTGCTCTGGCGCTACCGCTGGAACGCCTTCGACCAGCTGGTCGAAGTGTCCACACCGGACGGACAGACCTGGCGGTACCTCTACGACGCCGTCGGCCGCCGCTGCGCCAAGATCGCGGGCCACCTCCGCGTGGACTTCGCCTGGGACGGGTTCGACCTGGCCGAACAACACGTCACCGGCACCGGCGTCACGACGTGGGTGCACGAACCGGGCACCTTCACCCCGGTGGCGCAGCTGGACGGCGCGGGCTTCCACGCCGTGGTGACCGACCAGATCGGCCGCCCCACCGCGCTGGTCGGCACGGGCGGCCGCCTGGCCTGGCAAGCCACCTTCTCGGCCTGGGGCGCACTGCTCTCGTCGCGCTCCACCACCGACTGCCCGCTCCGCTTCCCCGGCCAGTACCACGACCCGGAAACGGGCCTGCACTACAACATCTTCCGCTACTACGACCCGCGAACAGGCCGCTACACGTCGCCGGACCCGCTGGGCCTGGCCCCGTCACCGAACCCGTACGCCTACGCGGGCAACCCGCTGCTGTTCATCGACCCGTTCGGCCTGGCGGTGTGCGGCCGCCAGGGCCCGGTGCACCTGGGCGAGACCGACCTGAGCAAGATGGCCTACGAGCACAGGATCAACGAGGGCGTCGGCTCGCACCAGAACGTGGCCGTGTACGAGTACGACACCCCGAACGGCAAGCAGTACCTCGTGCAGGCCAACGACCCCGGTGGTCTGCACAGCGAACAGATCATGCAGGCGGAGCTCCAGGCACGCGGCATCCACCCGGACCAGGTGACCCGCGTCTACTCGGAACGCGTCCCCTGCTCGTCCGCCGGCCACGACTGCGCCGGGATCGTCGGCCAGTACAAGAACGCCGCCATCACCTGGAGCCTCAGCGGCACCTCGCGCGAGAACTGGTCGGCGATCAACAGGTGGATGAGCCAGGGACACCCCTAGGACAGGCCTTAGGATCGGACGCCGTGGAGCCCCTGGAGCTGTACGAACACTCGCTGACCGCGCCGCTGGACGCCCTGGTCGACCCGTCGGTGCAGGTGCTGCCCGCCGTGCTCGACGACTGGGACGTGCCCGCGGCCGACCTCGCCGCCTACCGGCGCTGGGGCCTGCCGGTCATCGCGCCCTCGCGGTTCCAGCCGTCCTTCACCGGCACGGTGGAGGACGAGGACCGCGTCTACCACCGGCTGGCCACCCTGTCCGGCGCCGACGTGCTCACCTCGTCGTCCGGCGCGGTCGAGGGCTTCTCGACGCTGCCGACCGCGACCGTGCCGCGGTTCTGGGTCAACGGCTCGGGCGCGCTGCTGGTCGACACGGCCTGGCGCTGGTACGGCGTGAACGCGGCGCTGCGCGCGATACCGTTCGAGGAGGCCACGTTCGACCGGCTGGACCGGTTCTTCGCGCTGGTGCGGGAGAACGACCCGACGGTGGACGAGAAGTCGCTCTGGCACGGACTCGTCGAAGGCTGGTGACCGATGACCACGCTGACCTTCAGCGACGACAAGGACAACGAGCAGGAGTGGCTGCCGGACGACGGCCGGCCCGCCGACGAGGCGTTCCTGGAGTTCGTCGCCCGCCACCGGGCCGCGGACAACACATCGTTCTGCATGGAGGACACGGCAGCCGAAGAGGCGCTGGTGTTCATGGTGGACATCGGCGCGATCTGCCGGGTCAGGGGGTTCGAGGACTCGCACACCGAGTACCGGGTCGTCACGGGCAGTGGCGACCACCGGACGCTGGCGGCCGAGTTCGTCCGCGGCGGGTTCGCCGCCCTCGACCCCCACGGGCCCTGGCTGCCGGACGCCGAGAGCTTCCTGCGGGCCCGAACGGCCCACCTCGAACAACGCGCCGTCGCCCCGCGCAGGGTGCGCGGGGGCGAGGAGGAGCTGCGGTCCGAGTTCGATCGGTCGGTGTTGCGGCGGACGCACCCGCGTGCACTGCGCCGCCGCCTGGAGGTCCTGACCCGCGCCGACGGACGTGAGCCGGTCACGGTCGCCGGCGTCACCCACTACGGGTTCGGCACCGGCGACACCGTCAACGCCTGGTTCACGGCCGAGGGTCGCGGCCTGGTGCTGACGTTCGACCGGTCCAGCGCCCTCGCTTCCACAGAGGACAC
>NZ_DASVFL010000400.1:0-15544 GCF_036380075.1 Lentzea sp.
GCAGGAAAAGCGTGTAGGGTCATTTTTGCCGAGAACATTTCGCACCTGTGCGGTCAAGCTCAGGTCGTGCTCGGCGAAACCTCAACCGGCCATTTTTTCCGGCCGGAGACGGGAGTTCCGGCATGACGTCGGCTCCGCACCAGTCCATCGCCCCACCGGCCGTCACGGCCACCGAGCAGCCTCGGCACCACCAACTGCGACTGCGGTTGCGGCCGAAGGCGCTCACCACGGGGTATGTCGACGGTGCGTGGTGGCCGCGTTCCCGGGACCTCGCCGCCGAACTGCCGGCGCTGCTCGCGGTGCTGGCAGTTCGGCTGGGTGACATCCCGCGGGTGAGTTACACCCTGGCGGACTGGGGCATGGCCCCGCGTCAGATCGCGGTGGACGGCGTCCGCGTCCGCCTCAGCGGGTTCTGGTCCCGGCCGGCGCACACCCTCGACCTCGTCGCGGGTGACCGGCGCCGCATCGCGCTGCTCGTCGTCCCACCGGACACCGAGTCGTCCGCCGCCCACCACACGATGATGTCCGCCGTCCAGCGCGGCAACGCCGACACCGTCGAGGCCCTGCTCCGCACCGGCGTCCGGAGGTCCGAGGAGGCCGAGGGGTCCACTGTGGACAACTGGGAGGGCGAGGGCGGCCGGATACCCCAGCAGAAGACGAGAGAAGCACGATGACCGAACCGACTTCCACCTTCACCTCCTCCTACGAGCGCCGGCTCAAGGTGGTGCAGGACGTGCTGACCGGCCGCACCGAGCTCGGCGGCAAGCCCGCGCGGGATCTGGCCGTGCACGTGTTGCGCGCGCTCGACCACATCCCCGAGCGGGTGCGTTGACCTCCCGCCACAGCGGCGAGGCGCGATCGACGCGGGGCACTCGCCTGCTCCGCGTCGGCTGTGCGTTCACCTACCGTGCCGAGGTGCCCACACCGGCGGTCTTCATGGTGAGACCGGACCGGCAGAACCACGTGCGGGTGAGCGGCGAGAACCTCTTCGCCGAGCCCGAGGTTCCCGTGCGCGAACACTTCGACGTGTACGGCAACTGGCTCGCGCGTCTGGTGCTGCCGCCCGGACTGTCCACAGTGCGCTATGCCGCGTGGGCGGACGTGCCCGATCGCGTCGAGGACGTCGACGAGAACGCTCCGGAGAGGTGGCCCGACGACCTCCCCGGCGAAGTGCTGCTGTACACGTTGCCCAGCCGCTACTGCGTGTCCGACGTGCTCGGCGACGAGGCCTGGTCGAGGTTCGGCGCGCATCCGCCGGGCTACGGCAGGGTCCGGGCGATCTGCCGGCACGTGCACGAGTCGCTGGAGTTCGGGTACGGCACCTCCACGGTGTTGTCCACCGCGGCCGACGTCAACGCCACGGGGATCGGGGTGTGCCGGGACTTCACGCACCTGGCAATCTCGTTCTGCCGTGCTCTCAACATTCCCGCCCGCTACGTGTTCGGCTACCTGCCCGACCTGGACGTGTCGCCGGACGGCGCGCCGATGGACTTCGCGGCGTGGATGGAGGTCTGGCTGGGAGACCGCTGGTGGACCTTCGACCCGCGCAACAGCGTGCAGCGCAAGGGCAGGGTGGTGATCGGCCGTGGCCGGGATGCCGCGGACGTCCCCATGGTCACCACCTTCGGAGGTCCTGTGCTGGAGTCGATGGTCGTCCACGCCGAGGAGGACACGGCACCCGCCTGGCGATGAGGCCGCCGGTTGCTACGACCTGCGGGCCGTCAGCTCGGTCGTGCCGTCGACGACGTCCTGTGCCACCAGGCTCAGGTGCAGGCGGTTGCTCCTCGCGTGGTGGCGCAGGAGGTCGAACGCCTCGCCCATCTCGACCTGCAGGCGCTCGGCGAGCACACCTTTGGCCTGTTCGATGAGGACCCTGCTGCGCAAGGCGTGCCGCAACTGCTCCGCGAGCAGCTCCCGGCCACTGATGACCTGAGCCTGGAGAAGGCCGATGGTGGCCACGTCCGCCATCGCCCTCGCCACCCTGGCCCGCGCGTCGCCGAACGCGCTGTCCGCGACGGTGAAGAGGTTCAACGCGCCCACCGTCTGCTCGCGCAGCCGCATCGGTACGGCGTGCACCGCGCCGAACCCCGCCGTCACCGCCGCCGCGGAGAACGCCGGCCACCGCTGGCGCGGCTCGCTGAACCCGGCGGCCGTGAGCGGTTCGCTGCTCAGGTAGCACTCCATGCACGGGCCCTGCCTGTGCTGCAGCTCGAACAGTTCCAGCACGCGCGCACGTTCGCTGGAGGCACCGACCACCTGAAGTTCGCCTTGGTCGTCGACGAGCAGGATGCCGGCCGCGTCCACGCCCAGGGTCGTGACGCAGCGGTCAGCCAGCAGGTGCATGAACTCGACCGGGTCGAAGTCCGCGACCAGGGTGTCGGCGAGCTCGACGAACGTCTCGGCCAGGTTCTCCACGAGCATGTGAGCCACCTCGGTTCGTCTTTGCGGGGGCGATCGGGTTCTTCGGAGATCGGACCGGCACGGCGGGAACCCGGATGCCGGCAGCGCGACCGCGTGCTCGTGGTTCATGGTGCCGCTGTTGTGGTACTCGCGTCGACGAGATCGGCGAGGTCGAGTGCTCCGGTGTGGGACGGGTGCCTGCGCGCGTGCGCGGCGAGAGGGCGGAAGCGGTCGCGCATCCGAGCCGAACCGACGGTGGCCGCCGCCTCGAGTGCTCGCAGGCCGGTGGCGACGCCGACGTCGACGTCTCCTTCGACGAGCTGGCCGGTGGACAGCAGGATCAGGCTGAGGACCCGGCTTCGGAGCATGTCCTCGCCGTAGCCGTCGACCGCCGTGACGAGCAGCGGCACGGCGGTGCGCGCGTGGTGCAGCCCCGCGGTGTCCACCAGGGCCGAGTGCACCGCGCCCGCCATGGCCGAGAGGTCTGGCTCGGTGAAGAACATCGCCCAGCCGGCCACCTCGGTGCGGTCCGCGGCGCCGAACTGCTCCCGGCCGCGGTCGAGCAACGTCAGCGCGTGGTGCTCGGCGCCCTTCTGCGCACACGCCCACGCCGCGTTGACGGTCAGGATGCTGGCCGTGAGCCGGTCGCCGGAGCGCGCCGCCGCGAGGCGGCCGAGGTCGAAGTACCGCAACGCCTCGTCGAGGTTCCCGTGGTGCAGGTACACCCGGCCGAGCCGGTAGCACACGTTCGCGAGCAGGCCGTCGTCCCGGGCCACTCCGGCGAGTGCCAACGCGTGCGCGAAGTGGTTGTGCGCCGCCGTGACCTGACCGGCGTCGAACGACACCCAGCCGGCGAGGTTGCGCAGGTCGGCGAGAGCGACGTGCAACCGCCGCCGGACGTCGTCCGGCGCGGGGGCGACGAGCAGCGGGAGGTTCTCGCGGATCTGCGTTCGCACCCGGCCCAGGCAAGACTCACCCCCGTGGCGGTAGTCCATCTCGCGCAGCGCGCGGGTGTGCTGTTCCAGCCGGGTGACGTCGGACAGACCCATCATCGCGGGCAACACTCCAGACCGGGTGGGGTGGACGATGCACCGCCGGGGGCCGGGGCGGTCGTGGAGTTCTCACCTGACCGGGCCAGGCGCACAGGTGACCTTAGTGCGGTACCGGACCGGCTCACGCCGCCGTTCGGGCGTTGCTGGCCGACTTCAGCTTGCGTGCCAGGCGTTCCGGCTTCGGCCAGCGCACGGCGGTCGCCCAGCCGAGCAGCTCGAACACGCGGATCAGGCGCGCGGAGATGTCGATCTGACCACGACGGACTCCGTGCCGTGCGCACGTGGGATCGGCGTGGTGGGAGTTGTGCCAGGACTCGCCCATGGACAGGATCGCCAGGGGCCAGAAGTTCGCGGACTTGTCGCGCGCCTCGAACGGCCGGTCGCCGATCATGTGGCAGATCGAGTTGACCGACCACGTGACGTGGTGCAGCACGGCCACCCGCACGAGGCTCGCCCAGGAGAACGCCGTGAGCGCACCCCACCAGCTCCAGCTGATCAGCCCTCCGGCCACGGCGGGCGCGAGGAGGGTGACGGCCGTCAGCACGGGGAACAGGCGGTTGACCCGCTGGAGGTCGGGATCGGCCTCCAGGTCCGGTGCGAAGCGGGCGGCGTTGGTCAGGTCGCGGCGGAACATCCAGCCCATGTGCGCGTGCCAGAAGCCCTTGGCCAGCGCCGTGGCCGACGTGCCGAACAGCCAGGGGGAGTGCGGGTCGCCCTCGCGGTCGGCGAAGGCGTGGTGGCGGCGGTGGTCGGCGACCCAGCCGATGACCGGTCCCTGCATGGCCATGCTGCCGATCATCGCGAGCCCGATGCGCAGCGCCCAGGCGGCCTTGAACGCGCCGTGGGTGAAGTAGCGGTGGAAACCGACTGTCACGCCGAGGCAGGTGAGGGTGTAGAAGAACACGGCGAGACCCACGTCGGTCCAGCCCAGACCCCAGCCCCACGCGAACGGCACCGCGACGGCGAGCGCCAGCGCGGGAACGACCGCGAAGAGCTTGACCAGGAATCTCTCGAACGGGGAGTTCTCCCCCGCGAGCAGTGGCTGGGGTGTGGACTGCGTGCGGGGCACTGTCGTGGTCACGTCGCGAACCTCCGGACGGCGATCTTGTCGGTGCCGCCGGGGTCTCGGGCGAACGGTGATGTCAGTCAGAAAGGCTTACCCGTTGCCCCACCACCTTCAAACAGGCGCGAAACGATCTCACGGCGCCATCGCGGCGAGCACGTCGCCCACCGAGGTGGTGGCGAGGCCGATGGTCGCGTCGCTCGCGCCGTACGGGATCACGAGCGTGTCGCCGTGCAGCAGACCGCCGCACGAGTAGACGACGTTGGGCACGTAACCGTCGCGCTCAGCGGCGTTCGGCGTCAGCAGCGGCTCCGGCAGCGTGGCGAGCACCTTCGCCGGGTCGTCGAGGTCGAGCAGCATCGCTCCCATCGAGTAGAGCCGCATCGGACCGACCCCGTGGGTGAGGACGAGCCAGCCCTCGGGTGTCTCGACCGGCGAGCCGCAGTTGCCGACCTGGACGAGGTCCCAGTCCCTGCCCGGCGCCGCTACGGGCCGGGGTTCGTTCCACGACTTGAGGTCGTCGGACGTCGTCACAGCCGTGCTCTCGCCGTCGCCGCGGGACAGCGCGGCGAACCTGCCGCCGATGCGGCGGGGGAACAGTGCCATTCCCTTGTTGCGCGCGGCGGGACCGGTCAGCTGTGTGATCCGGAACGTGCGGAAGTCGTCTGTCTGCAACAGTTGCGGCGCCACGTCGACGCCGTCGTAGGCCGTGTAGGTCGCGTAGTAGGTCTGCGAGCCGTCGTCGTCGGAGAAGCGCACGAACCGCGCGTCTTCCATGCCGTGGCGTTCCGACGGGCCGGTCGGCCAAAGCACCCGGCCGTTGACCGCGGAGTCCTCCGGGAAGTCGGTGGTGTAGTTGCACGCGGCGATCCACCTGACCAGCTCGACCGTCCGGTGAGCCGCCTGCCTGGCGACCAGCTTGGGGTGCAGACCGGCCAGCAGCTCGTCGAGCTCCGCTCCGGTGAACCGCGCGGGCAACCACCGGCTGAGCACGGCCGACACCTCGTCGTCGTGGCCCCGCTCGGCGAGCTTGCCGAGGAAGAGACCCTTGTCGTGGATCGAGTCCCTGCGCAGCCCGGTGCTGATGACGCCCGGCTGCGAATCCACGGTGAGCACACCGCCCGGGCCCGCCACCCCGGTGCGGAAGCCGATCGAGGACAGGTGCCCCTCGCCGATGCCGCGCACGCTCAGCACGAACCGCAGCTGCCCCTGTGCCATCCCGCTCTGGTCGGGGTGGGCGACCATGGACGGGTTGCACAGCGCGGCACCCTCGACGGCGTACTCGTGGGTGAAGTAGGCGCCGATCAGGAGACGGCGGGACTCGGAGAGCTCGGCGTCCGCGGACAGCCGGTGGCTGACGCTCGCGAAGTTGTCCGCGAAGGTCCCGCGGACGTCCCGGTGCCGTCCGGCGAACAACCGGACCGTGCGGTCGAGCGCCGCGCACGCGGCCGGCTCGTCCAGCGCCATCACCCGCCGGATGACGGCCGCCGATCGCGACTCGTGCTCGGGCACCTCCTCGCCCGGCACGAACAGCTTGGTGATGACCCGGCGCGGGTCGGGGCGCAGCCGCAGCGGGCTGCGCGTGACGCGGGGGTTCATCCGGTGCTCCTCAGGAGCGTGCGCAGGTGTTGGCGGGTGGAGAGCAGCGCCAGGGTCGACTCGGCACCCTGGTTGGTGTTCGGACCGGCCGGCGTCAGGCCGTCGTAGCAGCCGCCGGTCTGTTCGTCCCGCATCAGCGAGCCGAGGTCGTTGTCCCCGCTGAACCAGGCGATCGCGCGGTGGACACCGGCGAGCCACGCGGGGTCGGAGGTGACCCGGTAGGCGCGGGCGCACGCGTCGGCCATCGCGGCGGCCTCGATGGGCTGCTGGTCGAAGGCAGGACGCGGCTCGCCGAGGAACCACCCGCCGGTCGGGACCGGTGAGAGGTGGAAGTCCCTGGACTCCACGGTCAGCAGCCAGTCCAGCAGCCGCAGCCCGTCGTCGCGGACCTCGTCGCTGCCGAGGAGGTCGCCCGCGGCGATCAACGCCTCGGGCAGCGCCGCGTTGGCGTAGAACAGCCGGTCCTCCGGCCACGGCCAGCTCTCGTCGGTGCGGGGCCCGCCGATGTAGGAGGTGATGTCGCCGAGCAGGGCGGCGGCGGAGGCGTGGAGGGGATCGGCGTCCAGCACCTCGGCGGCGCCGAGCGCGGCGAACGCCATCGTGCGCACCGACGGCGGCCGGTGGTGTGCGCCGCGGTCGAAGCACGCCAGCGCCGCCTGCTGGATGGCGGGCACCGTGCTGCGGGCGGCGGTGGTGCCGAGCCCCCACAGCGCGCGTCCCCACCAGTCGCCCAGACCCGGTTCGTCGAGCCAGCGGCGGTCGGGGCTGAGCCTGTTGTGGAAGCGCCCGTCCTCGGCCTGCGCGTAGGCGGTGAAGGCGAGGTAGTGCTCGGCCAGTGCGGCCAGGTCGGCGGGCAGGTCGGGTTCGCGGTGCAGCACCACCAGGCCTCGCGCGACGTCGTCGAGGCAGTAGCCGTGCTCCCGGCGCGGCAGCGGCCCGTCCGCGTGCTCGTGCAGACCGGTGTCGTCGCTCAGCCTGACCAGGTGGGCGAACTCGATGTCGCTCATCGCGTTGCGGCGACGCGGTCGGCGAACAGCCTGTCCGTCACCAGGTTGTCGCAGACGCCGCGGTAGCGGTCCGCCACGGCGGGCCAGCTCAGCACGGCACCCAGGTCCGCTGACCGGTCGCGCATCCCCGCGGCCAGTCCCGGTTCGGTCAGCACGCGCCGCAGCGCCGCGGCGATGGCGGCGGGATCCCGGTGCGGCACCAGCAGTCCGGCTCCGTCCGCGAGCAGTTCGACCGCGTGCGGGAAGACCGTCGCGACCACCGGTTTCCGCGCCGCGAGGGCCTCGACGAGCACCCCGGAGGTGACCTGCTCGGACGAGTCGTAGGGCAGCAGCACGACGTCGGCCCTGCCGACCAGGTCCGCCAGCGCCTCGGTGCCGAGGTAGGCCGGGTCGAACTCGACCAGGTCGGTCACCCCGGAGGCGTCGGCCTGCTCGCGCAGGTGCGTCCGGTACGCCTCACCCTCGTGTGCCAGCACCTTGGGATGCGTCTGGCCCGCCACCAGGTAGCGCGGTCTCAGGTCGCGCAGTGCGGCGAGCGCCGCGATGCCCCATTCGACGCCCTTGCCGCGGCCGAGCAGGCCCCAGGTGAGGACCAGCGGGCCGCGGCCCGGTGCCGAGGCGGCGGGCCTGTCGGCGGGCACGGCGCCGTGCGGGATCACCACGACCTCACCGGGCCGGTCGACCGCGTAGCCCGCCAGGAGACGGCTCCTGGCCGCTTCCGACATGGTGACCACGGCGTCGGCGTGGTCGACGACCGCTTCGAGCACCCGGCGTTGTCCCGGTGTGGGCGTGGTGAGCACCGTGTGCAGCACGACGACCACCGGGACCCGCAACCGGGCGAGCACGCCCAGCGCCTCGTCGCCGTCACTGCCGGCGTAGATCCCGTACTCGTGCTGGACCACCGCGACGTCACACCGGTTGAGCACCTCCGCGGCGGCGTCCACCGCTCCGGGACGCATGGGGTGGGCCGCCGACGGGGCGGCGGCGTGCGGTTCGGCGTCGGTCAGCACGCGGACCACGCGGCTTCTGCTGCCCGGGGTGGCGGCGGCCAGGTGGCGCTGGAGCGAGGCGGTGAACGTCGCGAGCCCGCATTGTGTCGGTGGGTAGGTGCTCAGAAAACCATAGGTGCGAACCATGAAGCGGCGGGCCTTTCGAGTCGGCGGCAGGCAGACGGGCGCACCGGCACGAGTCTGGTGCGAAGGGAGTCCACGAACGACTGTCGCGGTGCGGCGGTCAGGTGCGCGGGGTCATGCCCGCGTCCGCCAGTCCGGCGGGTTCAGCGCGGGAACGGTGGTGGCGGGGTCGGTGGCGAGCGGCCGCCAGCCGCCGGGGAACTGGCCGTCGGACACCGCGTCCGGCTTCCTCGTCATCCGAAGGCCGCGTGGTGTGGTGAGGTCGAGGCTGGTGCTGATCGGGCCCGAGATCATCTCGGTGCTCCCGCCTCCGTCCGGACCAGCCGGGCGGGGTCGCTGACACTCCGCAGGAGGCACCTGGCTCGGTCGCCGATGCGCGAGATCCCCTCGGACCACCCACTCTACGCCGATGACGGGTCCGCGCCGGTCGCAACGGGGTGACGGACCGGCGCGGACCCGGGAGGCCGCTCTCAGCCGAGCGTCCTGTGCACCGCCAACGCGTCGCCGAGGCCCGACAGCGTCAGGATCCGGTCCGGCGCACTGCCGCTCAGGCACGTCACGCGGAACACGCGGCCGGTGCGCTGGGCCAGGTAGGAGGCTTCGAGGAGCAACGCGATCCCCGAACTGCTGAGGTATCCCACCGCGGTCAGGTCGATGTCGACCGGCCGCCGGTCGTCGCGGCGGTCGACGTGGGCCATCACCCGTTCCCGGAGGTCCTCCACGGTGCCGGCGTCCAGGTCACCGGTGATGCGGAGCACGTGGGCGCCGTCCGACTCCTGCTCGGCCAGCTCGGACCGCACCGCCGGTGCCGGCGACGCGATCGGCGTCGTCGCGGCCGGCGAGGTGGCGAAGCGGAACCGGATCGTCGTGCCGGTGCCGCTGGTGGTCAGCTCGACGTCGTCGGCGAGCGCCCGGATCATCCGCAGGCCGCGCCCGCGGTGCCCCGGCTCCGCGTCCGGCGGACGCCAGGAACCGTTGTCCTCCACCGTCACCTGCACGGAGCCGCCGGTGTGCGCGAGGTGGGTCGAGAAGGTGCCGCGCGCCTGCTCGTAGGCGTGGTCCACCGCGTTGGCGGCCGCTTCGCCGTAGGCGAGCAAGAGGTCGTAGGACCTGTCCTCGGACAGGCCCGACACGGTCGTCCACTCGGACACCGCCGCGCGCAGCCCGGACAGCTGCTCCGGTTCGGCGGGGGTGGTCAGGTGCAACGGTGGTGGCAGGTAGCGGGCGACGACGAGCACCGCGTCGTCGTCCTGGCCGTGTGAGAGCAGGCCGCCCACGATCGAGTCGGTCAGCTCCTCAGGACCCCGTCCGCGCGCCTCCCGCACCAGGTCCAGCAGGCGGTCGGGTGCCGCTCCCGGCCCTCCGACCAGGCCGTCGGTGTGGAACACGATCGACGCGCCCGGTGACAGGACGGTGGTGTGCTCCTCGTACGGCGCTCGGCGCGGTGCGCCCAGGGCGGCGCCTCCCCCCGGGAGCAGCCGGGTGCCGCCGGAACCCGTGACCAGCGGTGGTGGGTGACCCGCGGTGGACCAGCGCACCCTTCCGGTGGTCCAGTCGAACGTGACGCAGGCGCACGTGCTGCCGGTGGAGCCGCCGACCCTGGTGGCGAAGGCGTCCAGCCGCTCCAGCGCCGCCGCCGGCGAGTGCCCGTCGACGAGGTAGCCCGCCAGCGCGCTGCGCAGCTGTGCCATCACCGCGGCCGCCGCGGGACCCTCGTGCGCGACGTCGCCGACCGAGAAGCCGACCACGGTGCCGTTGATCGGGAGCACCTCGTACCAGTCGCCGCCCGCGTGCGCGTGCGGTGACGCGGGCAGGTGGCGGGCGGACACGGCGAGCCGGTCGAGCACCGGTAACTCCCGGGGCAGCAGGCTGTGCTGCAGGGCGATGGCGGCCTCCCGTTCCCGCCGCAGCGCCGATTCCCGCTCGGCCTCGGCGCGCTGCCGTCCGGTCACGTCCCGCCCGATGGCCTGCATCCCGGCCGGGGTCGCCTGCGTGCTGAGCTCCAGCGCGACGAGAGCGCCGTCGGTACGGCGCAGGATCCACACCGCGGTCGTCCGGTCCACCGGCTCCTCGCCGTCCACGACGAGGTCCATCACCTCCGTCCCGACCAGCTCGTCGCGGCGGCGGCCCAGCAGTGCGCAGGCCGCCGGGTTCACCTCGACGAACCGCAGCTCGTGGTCGAGCAGCCAGACGGCGTCGGTGGCGTGGTCGACCAGCCGGCGCAGGCGCAGCTCGCCCTCGCGCCGGTCGTGGTCGGACCGGGCCCGGCGCATCGACTCCCAGCACCGTTCGGTGACGACGGCGACGAGGTCGACCTCGTCCTGGGTCCACTGCCTCGGCGTCGCGTGGTGCACGGCCATCGCGGCGACGAACCGCCCGCCGCGCAGCAGGGGGAGGCAGAGCGCCGCACGAACGCCGGTGCCGGCGTGCGCCGCCAAGTCCTCCTCGCCGAGGCGGGGGTCGTTCTCGTGGTCGGCGACGACCCACGGCTCACCGGCCCGCATGGCCCGCAGTGCCGCCGGACCGAGGTGCCGCATCGGGAACCGGCCGGTCAGCGGGGGCAGACCGGTGGCGTGGTCGCCGCTCAGGACGACGTCGTCCTCGTCCGCCCTGGCGTACGCGCAGCGGTCGACGTCGAGGTGCCGGCCGAGCAACCGGGTCGCCAGCTCCATCAGACCGTCGGGGTCCTCGAGCTTGCGCGACTCCTTCTCGAGCGCGGCGAGGAACCTCTCGCGCTCGGCGGGTGCCCGGTGCGGGGTGATGTCGACGAGCACGCCCTGGAGCCACCGGGCCACCGCGGACTCGTCCCGCTGCACGTGCGCCTTCTCCTGCAACCAGAGGATTCTTCCTCCGGCGTCGCGCACGCGGTAGGAGAGTTCGTAGTCGTCGTCCTCGGCGGCTCGGCTCCAGCGCTGCGCCTCGACCCTGGCCCGGTCACCGGGCAGGATCGCGGACGTCCAGAGCGCGGGGTCGTCGAGCCACCGGCGCACCGGATGACCGAGCAGCTGCTCGACGTGCCGGGAGAGGAACGTGAGCCGGCGCGTCACGGCGTCCGCCTCCCACAGGACCACCGGCAGGTTGTCGACGAACGAGCGCAGTCCCTGTGTCTTCGTGACGCTTTCGGTGGCGCTCATCCGTCCAACCTGTCATGAGGGAGAACCGGGGGCGAACCGGCCCGGCGGTGTACGGGTCAGGGTGCGACGACATCGCTCGCGCGATGCCACGATCTGCTGCTCCGCCTGCGAGCGCGGCAGCGGTGAGGCGACCAGCGGGCCACACCCGAACGCGATGAGTCCCGCCGCGATCGGGCTTTCCCGTGCCTGCCGCACCGCTAGGCGGGGCGCGTCCCGCACCGTCTCCACCGCTCGCTCCGCGTTGCCGGCGTTCCTCGCCTGGCACACCACGTCGTCACCTTCGTGGCGCACGACTTCTCCTCGGCTTCTCGGCTGGTGTTCGCAGTGCGAGCTACCCCGCGCCCAGAGGGTGCAAACTGCTTGGGAGCAAGGGAAGTTATTACGGTGCAAGGAGTTTCTCGTGTTCGATCGGGGGTAGCGTTCACACGCGCGTGCGGGAGGCCTCGCCTGCGTCGCCGTTGTTCTCGATCGCCTTCCGCCGCCGCTCGCGGTCGAGCCACCACATGGCCGGTGTCGCGGTCAGGCCGTGCAGCAAGATCGACCCGATGACGACGAGTCCGACGATCCGCCACAACGCGGCCTGCTCGGCGAAGACACCTTCCTGGAGGGCGTAGGTGACGTAGAACAGCGAGCCGACCCCGCGGACGCCGAAGAACGCGATGACGGCGCGTTCCCGGGGCCCGGTCCTGCCACCGGCCAGACCCGCCCAGCCCGCCAGCGGCCGCACCAGCAGCAGGACGACCGCGGCGACCGCGACCTCGCGCACACCGGTGCCGGCGAGCAGCCCGGAGACGGCGGCTCCGCCCAGCAGGAAGACGATCACGACGGTCAGCATCCGCTCGGCCTGTTCCACGTAGCGGTGCAACACCTGGTGGTAGCCGTGGTGCCGCTCGGCGGACCTGATGGAGCACGCGCACACGAACACCGCGATGAACCCGTAGCCCTCGGCGAGTTCGGCGAGACCGTAGGCGAGGAAGGTGGCGGCGATGGCGACGAAGCCCTCCGCGTGCTCGGCGAGGCGGAAGGTGCGCCACGACGAGGAGAAGAACAGCTTGCCCAGCGACCAGCCGATCAGCACGCCGACGACGAGGCCGCAGGCCAGCCGCCACAGCACGTCCACGGCGAGCCAGTGCGGCAGCCACAGCGAAGGTGCCACCCCGGCGACGCTGATCGCGATCGCGGCGTAGGTGAACGGGAAGGCCAAGCCGTCGTTGAGACCGGCCTCCGAGGTGAGCGCGAACCTCGCCTCGTCGTCGGTCTCGTCCGGGTTCTCCGTCGGTTCGGCCGCCTGCACCTCGCTCGCCAGCACCGGATCGGTGGGGGCGAGCGCCGCGGCGAGCAGGAGCGCGGCCCCGGCGCCGAGGCCGAGAGCGCCCCAGCCCAGCAGCCCCACGGAGAACATCGACAGGGGCATCGTGACGGCCAGCAACCGCCACGTGTTCGCCCAGCGGCGCAGTCCGACCACCCTGTTGAGCGCCAGCCCCGCACCCATCAGCGAGATGATCACGCAGATCTCGGTGAGGTGCAGCAGCACCGTGCTGTGGCGGAGGGGGTCCGGGTCGGGCAGCGGGTCGACGACCGCGAAGGTGAGGGCACCTGCTCCCAGGAAGAGCATCGGCAGGGAGACCGGTGCGCGGTCGAGCAGGCGCGGCAGCGTCGCCGCGGCGAGCGTCGCGAGTCCGGCACCGGTGTAGAGCAGAGGGCTCGGGTCCACCGTGCACCGTCCGTTCGGGCTGGGAGGCCCCAGTTACCCGGTGCCGCCGCGGGCAAACGGGTGGCGCGGGGCCAGGTAGGGTGGAGTCACCGAGGGCATGTCGCGCAGCAGCGGTCGAGCTGATGCCGCCTTGGGCGCACCACGCAGCCCGGCATCACCCCGTTCCCGCCCATGCTCATCGGAGTTCCGCATGCCCATGTCCACACCCCTGATCATCGACGTCGACGACCAGCCCGACACGACCGGCAGCTGCGCCGTCTGTCCCCACCCCTGGGCCGAGCACGACGCGCTCGGTGTGCGGTACTGCACCGCCACCACGGTGTCCGCGCTGCCCCGCGGCTGCATCTGCCCATGACCGCGAAAACCCTCACCACCGCGCGGTTGACGCTGCGCCCGTGGCAGGTCGACGACGCGCCGGCCGCTCTGGAGATCTACGGGCACGCGGAGGTGACCCGCTGGCTCAGCCCGGAGATGGACCGCGTCCCGGACAAGGCGGCGATGCGGTTGCTGTTGCAGCAGTGGGCCGCCGAGAACGCCCGCCTGCCGTCCGCGGCCGGCCGGTGGGCGGTCGAACGCACCGCCGACGGTCAGTTGATCGGCGGCGCGGTCCTGCTTCCGCTGCCGCCGGGCGAGGAGGACCTCGAGGTCGGCTGGCACCTCCGCCCCGACGCGTGGGGCAACGGCTACGCGACCGAGGCGACCCACGCGCTCGCCGAGTGGGCGTTCCGCCACGACGTGAACGAGGTCTTCGCCGTCGTGCGGCCGGGCAACACCCGCGCCGCCACCACCGTGCGGAACAACGGCATGCACTGGGTGGGGGAGACGACGAAGTACTTCGGCGTCGAACTGCAGGTGTTCCGCCTCCGCCAGGCCGATCTCGACCCGGCGGCGCCCCCGTCGCTGCGCCCGCCCGGCGACGACTGACCCGCACCTCCTGCTCCTCGGCCCCGCCGTGACGGCACCTCGGCGGGGCCGAGCCGTCTCCTGCGCGTTTGGCCGCCGGGATTCCGGCTATTCGCGGGGAGAGGCATCGACAGCCGCCCGGACCCGCGTGGTCTCGATTCCCTGCCGCGCGTGGTTCGCCGCACTGGAACTGTCCTATCAGGACGAAGCGCTCCCGCCGGGCGTGCGGGCCCGCGTGACCGTCGAGGCCGCGTCCACGAGGAGTTCGGCGTCACCGCTGTCGCCGAGGCCGCACACGACTGCCTGCGCGACGCGGTCGCGCCGGTCCGTCCGGGAGGTGTGCAGCGCGGCTCCGCGCCCACCACCGGCGGCATCGGCGACCGTCCTGCCTGAACCACGAGGATTTCCGACCACGGAGGCACCATGGCCACGGGCCACGACCACCCGCTCACCGAACTCGCCGCCGCAGGCGTGTCGATCTGGCTCGACGACCTGTCCCGCGAGCTGTTGTCCGGGGGCAGGCTGCAGGCGCTGATCGCGGACCGCGGCGTCGTCGGCATCACCACCAACCCGACCATCTTCGCGTCCGCGCTGGAACGGGGAGAGCGCTACACGCGGCAGCTCAGACGGCTCGCGGAGGTGGAGGCGAGCATCGAGGACATGGTCTTCGCCATCACCACCGACGACGTGCGGGAGGCCTGCCACGTCCTGCGACCGGTGTACGACCGCACGGACGGCGTCGACGGCAGGGTGTCGCTGGAGGTCGACCCCGGCCTCGCCCACGACACCCAGGCGACCATCGACCGCGCCCGTCTGCTCTGGTCGGCCGTCGACGAGCCGAACCTGCTCATCAAGATCCCGGCCACCACGGCGGGGCTCGACGCGATCACCGCGGTCATCGGCGAGGGCATCAGCGTCAACGTCACGCTCATCTTCTCCCTCGACCGGTACCGGGAGGTGGTCGACGCCTACCTCACCGGCCTGGAGACGGCTCGCCTCAACGGGCTCGACCTGGCCGGCATCCACTCGGTCGCCTCGTTCTTCGTGTCCCGTGTGGACACCGAGATCGACGCGCGTCTCGACGCCATCGGCACCGACCGCGCGCTCGCGGCCAAGGGCAGGGCGGCGATCGCCAACGCCCGTCTCGCCCACGAAGTCCACGTGACGAGCCTGGCCACGCGACGCTGGCGCGACCTGGCCGCGTCGGGAGCGCGGCCGCAACGACCGCTGTGGGCCTCCACCGGGGTGAAGAACCCTGCCTACCCGGACACGATGTACGTGTCCGAGCTGGCCATCCCGGGCACCGTCAACACCATGCCGGGACCGACGCTCGAGGCGTTCGCCGACCACGGCACCGTGACCCCCGTCGTGCTCGAAGAGGTCTACGGTCCGGCCCAGGACGTGCTCAGCGAGATCGCGCTGCTCGGAATCGACTACCGCGAGGTCACCGACGAGTTGGAACGCCAGGGTGTCCGCAAGTTCGTCGACAGCTGGGACGAGCTCGTGGAGACCGTCCGCGGCGAGCTCAGCCGCGACCTG
>NZ_DASVFL010000401.1:0-8629 GCF_036380075.1 Lentzea sp.
GACCTCGTCGACGGCAACGTCTGGCACCCGCCGTCACGGCGCTGAGGCGGTCCCCAGCAGGTGGGGTCCCTTGCCCCACACGGCGAACTCCCAGCCGCCGGCGTTCTCGCGGGCCGAGAGCTTGACCCGGCCGGGGATGAACAGCGGTTTCTTGAACCGGACGTCGACCGTCACGGTCTCAGGAAGCCGTCCCTCCAGCGCGGCCACGCACCGCGCCTTGGTCCACATCCCGTGCGCGATCGCGCGCTTGAAGCCGAACACCTTGGCGCCCAACGGGTGCAGGTGGATCGGGTTCCGGTCGCCGGACGCCGCGCCGTAGCGCCGGCCGATGTCCGCGGGCACCCGCCACACCGCCGAGCCGGTGGGGCGTTGCAGCTCCTCGCCGGAGCCCGACGCGCCACCGGTTCGCCGCAGGTAGGTCGAAACCCCTTCCCAGACACCGGAAACCGACGTCACCACGTCGACCTGCGTGCCCTGCGGGTGCGGGCGCAGGTCGCGCGCGGACACCGTGATCTCCAGCGGTTCGTCCGACGTCAGCGGGCGCGACTGCGTGATCCGGTTCGCGACGTGCACGAGACCGGGCAACGGGAACGGGAACCCCGCGCCCGTCATCAGCTTCATCTGCAACGGGAAGCCCAGCACGTGCGGGTAGGTCAACGGCAGCGCGTCGCGCAACCCGAAGCCGCACACCGAGCTGTACGCCGCGAGGTGCTCCAGCGAGACGGTGAGGGTGTCCGAGACCGGTTGGGCGGTCAGCGTTTCCCCGCGCCGGAACGACGTCAGGGCGGCGCGCAACAACATCAGGCCCCCAGCAGCATCTGGCCGCACACGCGCACAACGTTGCCGTTCACGCCACCGGACCCCGGCGCCGCGAACCACGCCACGGTCTCCGCGACGTCGGACGGCAGGCCGCCCTGTGACAGGCTGTTCATCCGCCGCCCCACCTCGCGGGTCGCGAACGGCACGGCCGCGGTCATCTTCGTCTCGATGAAACCGGGCGCCACGGCGTTGATCGTGGCCCCGCGAGCAGCCAGAACGGGTGCCAGCGCCTGGACCATGCCGATCACGCCCGCCTTCGAGGTGGCGTAGTTGGTCTGGCCGACGTTGCCCGCGATGCCGGCGATCGACGACACCCCGATGATCCGGCCGCCCTCGCGCAGCACACCGCCGTCCAGCACCGCGTCGTTGATCCGCTCCTGGCACGCCAGGTTGACCTCCAGCACCGCGTCCCACTTGCCGGAGTCCATGCGCGCCAACGTCTTGTCGCGCGTGATGCCCGCGTTGTGCACGATGATGTCCACACCGCCGTGCCGTTCCATCAGGTACGAGGTCAGCCGCGCCGGGTCGCCGGTGATGTCGAGCTGCAACGCCGACCCGCCGACGGCGTTCGCGACCTTCGAGAGGTCCTCCCCGGCGGCGGGGACGTCCAGGCAGACCACGTGCGCGCCCTCGCGGCCCAGCACCGTCGCGATCGCCTCGCCGATGCCCCGGGAAGCGCCCGTGACCAGCGCGACCTTGCCCTCCAGCGTCGCCGTGGAAGCGGAGCCGGAGACGCGGATGACCTGCCCCGACACGTACGCCGAGCGTCCGGACAGCAGGAACCGCAGCGTCGACTCCACGCCGTCTTCGGCGCCGTCGGCGACGTAGACCAGGTTCGCCGTGCCGCCGCGGCGCAGTTCCTTGCCGACGGACCGCACGAAGCCTTCGAGTGCCCGTTGCGCGATGGAGTCCGGTGACCGGCCGATCACGACCACGCGCCCGCACGGGCCGAGCTCGGTGATGGCGGGGTGGAAGAAGTCGTGCAGCTGCCGCAGGTCGCCCACCGTCGCGATGTCCGAAGCGTCGAACACCAGCGCGCCGTACGGGGCGGGGCCTGTTTCGAGCTGCTTGAGGAAGGGCAGCCGGGTGGCACCGCCGACGAGCACCGGCGTCGCCAGTGCGGCGTCCCGGCGCAGCGGGTGCGGGTTCGGCAGGCCGAGCCTGCGCACGAGCTGACGGCCGAGGCCCGAGGTCGCGAACTTCTGGTACCTGTCCACGTCACACAACCTACTCGCTAGTAAGTCTACCCGCTAGTAGGTACTATGGCGGCATGCGCGTAGCGATCATCGGCGGCAACCGGATCCCGTTCGCCCGCTCGAACGGCCCGTACGCCACCGCGTCGAACCAGGACATGCTCACGGCGGTGCTGGACGGCCTGGTGAGCCGCTTCGGCCTCCAGGGCGAACGGCTCGGCGAGGTGGTCGCGGGCGCCGTGCTCAAGCACTCGCGCGACTTCAACCTCGTCCGCGAGTCGGTGCTGGGCAGCAAGCTCAGCCCCGAGACGCCCGCGTACGACGTCCAGCAGGCGTGCGGCACCGGTCTGCAGGCGATCGTCGCAGTCGCGAACAAGATCGCACTCGGTCAGATCGACGCGGGCATCGCGGGCGGCGTCGACACCACGAGCGACGCGCCGATCGGCGTCAACGAGAACTTCCGGAAGCTGCTGCTGGAGTTCAACCGCACCCGCAAGGTCAGCCTGCTCACCAAGCTGCGGCCCAGCCACGTCGTGCCGCACCTGCCGCGCAACGGCGAACCGCGCACCGGCATGTCCATGGGTGAGCACGCGGCCATCACCGCCGCCGAGTACGGCATCACGCGCGAGGACCAGGACGAGCTGACCGCGCGCAGCCACCGCAACCTCGCCCGCGCCTACGACGAGGGCTTCTTCGACGACCTCGTCACGCCGTACCTCGGCCTGACCCGCGACCAGAACCTGCGTCCGGACAGCACGGCCGAGAAGCTCGCCAAGCTCAAGCCGGTCTTCGGCGACACGATGACCGCCGGCAACTCGACCCCGCTCTCCGACGGCGCCTCCGCGGTGCTGCTCGCGACGGAGGAGTGGGCCCGCGAGCGGAACCTGCCCGTGCTCGCGTACCTGACCTTCGCCGAGACCGCCGCCGTCGACTACGTGCACGGCGGCGAGGGCCTGCTCATGGCACCGGTGCACGCCGCGCCGCGGATGCTGTCCAAGGCCGGCCTGACGTTGCAGGACTTCGACTTCTACGAGGTGCACGAGGCGTTCGCGTCCCAGGTGCTCGCGACGCTGAAGGCGTGGGAGAAGGAGCTCGGCGAGCTCGACCGGGCGAAGCTGAACGTCAACGGCTCGTCGCTCGCGGCAGGCCACCCGTTCGCCGCCACCGGCGCGCGGATCGTGGCGACCTTGGCGAAGTTGTTGCACCAGAAGGGCAGCGGGCGCGGGTTCGTGTCGGTCTGCGCGGCGGGCGGCCAGGGGATCACGGCTGTTCTGGAGCGGTGACGCTCACTGCATTCCACGTCGTATCGAAACAATGCACTGTTACGATTCTGTTGCCGCTTATGGCAATGACGAGTCCGGCCCCATTGGCGATTACCCGTGTTTTCTGGCGGAGCGCCGTGCACACTTCATGAACCGCCGAGCGCGGAACCTGGGGAGTGGGGGCTCATGCAGGTGGACCCGGAACAAGACCCGATACTCGCGCGCGCTCTGGTGGCGACACTGCGCGACGAGTGGAGACCGGCGGCCGACGCGATGGCGTCGGCCCGGCAGTGGGAACGCCGCGCGTACGTGCTGCTGACCCTGGCCCTCGACGCCGCCCGCCGCCTCGACTGGCTGAGGAACTGGCTGCGCGCCCGGCCCGGTGACCGCGACGCCGGCGCCGTGCAGTGCGCCATCGAGACGTTGCACGGCACCGGCTAGCAGGACTCAGTCGAGCAGCGACCAGGCCGCCGTGCACACCGCGGAGACCGTGATCTGCTGAGCCTTCAGGTTCAGCTGGTCCACCATCCCCGCGGGCCCGGCCATCTCGAACGACGCCGCGCCGCGCATCATCTTCGGCGAGTAGCCGCCACCGTTGTCCGTGTCACCGATCCGCAGCAACGGCCCGAGCCGCCGCCCCAGAGCCGATGCGTAACCCTCGGCCCGTCGCAGTGCGTCGGCCACGGCGGCCTGCTGCGCCTCGCGGATCGCCTCCCCGTCGTCGACGAGCGTCCACGACGGTCCGTTGATCCAGGACGGTTCGGCCTGCACGAGCTCGGCCAGCAGGCCGTCGAGCCGGTCCAGGTCGGACACCCAGATCACGTACTGCTGCTGCGCGCGGCTGCCGACGCGCTGGTTGTTGTCCCAGTTGTCGTGCACGGACAGCTGCCGTGACCGGACCTCGAAGGTCTCCAGCAGCGGTTCGACGGCGGAGATGCGCTGGTTGAGCGTGCTCACCGCCTCGGAGCGCTCGGCCCCGACCGCCTCGAACGTCACGTCCACCTGGGCGCGGTCTGCGGTGCGCTCGACCTCGCCGGTCCCCTTTGTCACGACTTCAGCCACGCGTCCCACCCAACCGGCCGCCCGGTCCATCCGCAACTATTACGCAATCTAGCGAAGAAGCTAGATAACTGAATACAGCGGCATCCGGCCCCACTTCGAGGTTCGTCTGCGCGTCTCTAAAGCCACCGCTAGAAACGCCGATACGGTGCGAGTCATGGACCCGGTGCGCAACCCGTTCGCCCCCGGTGCAGGCCAGCGGCCTCCTGAGCTCGCCGGCCGGGACAAGGAAGTCGGAGCGTTCGAGGTGGTGCTCGAACGCGTGGCGCGTGGCCGTCCCGAACGCAGCCTCGTGCTGACGGGACTGCGCGGCGTCGGCAAGACGGTGCTGCTCGGCGAGCTGCGGTCCATGGCCGTCAGGCGCGGCTGGGGCGCGGGCAAGGTCGAGGCCAGGCCCGACGCCGACCTGCGCAGGCCCCTGTCCGCGGCGCTGCACCGGGCGATCAGGGACATCGCCGTCCGGCACCGCGCGCCGGACCGGGTCGAGGCGATCCTCGGCATCCTCAAGGCGTTCGCGCTGCGGGCCGCCCCGGACGGCGCGAAGCTCCGCGACCGCTGGCAGCCCGGCATCGACGTGCCGGCGGCGAGCGGCAGGGCCGACTCCGGGGACATCGAGATCGACCTCGTCGAGCTGTTCACCGACGTCGCCGAGCTCGCGCAGGACGTCGGCACGGGCGTCGCGCTGCTCATCGACGAGATGCAGGACCTCAAGGCCGACGACATCAGCGCGTTGTGCGCGGCGTGCCACGAGCTGTCGCAGCTCGGAGCGCCGCTGGTGGTCGTCGGCGCGGGACTCCCGCACCTGCCCGCGGTGCTCAGCGCGAGCAAGTCGTACTCGGAACGCCTCTTCCGCTACGTCCGCATCGACCGGCTCAGCCGCGAGGACGCCGACCGGGCCGTGCTCGCCCCGGTCGAGCGGGAGGACGCCGGCATCACCGACGAGGCGCTGGACGCGCTGTTCGACGCGTCGGGCGGCTACCCGTACTTCATCCAGGCCTACGGCAAGGCCGCCTGGGACGCCGCGCCGGTCGACCCGATCAGCGCGCTGGACGTCTCCGTCGCCGCTCCGGAGGCCGACGCGGAGCTGGCGGTGGGCTTCTTCGGCTCCCGGTACGAGCGTGCGACGCCCGCCGAACGCGAGTACCTCCGGTCGATGGCCGAGCTGACCGACGGGAAGGACGCGGGCGTCAACACCGCCCAGGTGGCCGACCACCTCGGCCGCAAGCCCTCGTCGTTGTCGCCCGCGCGGGACTCGCTCATCAAGAAAGGCCTGGTCTACAGCGCGGAACGGGGTCAGATCGCCTTCACCGTGCCGCACTTCGGGAGGTTCCTCCTCGGCCGCGAGGAGTGACCGGCGGCACCCTGTCGTTGTCCGGTCGTTCACGTTGTCAGCCGATGATTCATCGGCGTGTGCCCCACCTCACCGGATAATCGCGTGCTTTCCCGCGCGCGAAGGTGCATACTTGGGTTACCAACCGAACAGACCTCCGAGAGGGAAGTGCAGACCGAGATGAACTTCGCAGCGAAGCTCCGCGCCCGTCGTGCCGAGGCGCGCAACCGGAAGGCCGTGGCTCGCGCGATCGACATGGCGACCACCCCGTCCATGCGTCACGAGCTGATGGCCATCGCCCAGGCTCAGGTCACCACCCTGCGCTGACTCACGAACCCGGCACTCGCACGGCGCCCCGGCGCGAGTGCCTCCCCAACGCAGGCCCCTGGAGCACCTCCCGCGCTCCAGGGGCCTCGCTCTGTTAAACGTGATCCAGGACACAGTAGGATGGCGTTGTAACAGTGCGCGTCGGTCCGCCGATGTCACATTTGACCTCGCGGTGCTGTCGGACCCCCGACCTGGCAGCACCGCGAGGTTTCTTGTTTGCTGGGGACATGAAGATCGCCGTGCTCGGCACCGGCCTCATGGGTGCCCCCATCGCAGCCAACCTCGCCGCGGCCGGACACGAAGTCCGGGTCTGGAACCGCACGCGCGCCAAAGCCGAACCGCTCGCCGACAAGGGCGCCACCGTCGCCGACAGCCCGGCTGCCGCTGTTGAGGGCGTCGACGTCGTGCTGACCGTGCTCAACGACGGCGCCGCGGTCACCTCCGCCATCCAGGCGGCCGCGGAGTCGCTGCCGCACGACGCCGTCTGGATCCAGGCGTCGACGGTCGGCATCGGCGCCACCGAGGACCACATCGCGCTCGCCCGGTCGCTCGGGCTGGAGTTCGTCGACGCCCCGGTGCTCGGCAGCACGAAGCCCGCCCAGGAGGGCAAGCTCGTCGTGCTCGCCTCGGGAGCCGACGAGCTGCGCGAGCGCGTGCAGCCCGTGTTCGACGTGATCGGCGCCCGCACGATGTGGGTCGGCGAGGCCGGTGCGTCGTCGAAGCTCAAGCTCGTCGCGAACAGCTGGGTGCTCGCGCTGACCGCGGCCGTCGGCGAGGCGGTGTCGCTCGCGGAGGCGTCCGGGCTCGACCCGAAGCTGTTCCTCGAAGCCGTGTCCGGTGGCGCGATGGACACGCCATACCTGCAGATGAAGGGCAACGCGATCATCGAGCGGTCGTTCGAGCCGGCCTTCACCGTGCAGAACGCCTTGAAGGACGCCCTGCTCGTCAACGAGGCCGCGGTGCGCGGCGGGGTGCAGCTCGACGTCGCCCAGGCGGCGGCCGCGCGGCTCAACCGCGCCGTCACCAAGGGCCACGGCGACGAGGACATGGCCGCGTCCTACTACGCGAGCCGCGAATAAGCCCGACGATCGGCCGGTCCGGCGGGGCGTGCGGGCTCAATAACGTGGGCGGGTGAACAGACTCGTACGCTCCCTGCTGGCGTTCGGCCTGGTATCGGCGCAGGTCGTGGCCACGGCCGCGGTGGTCTCCGCGGCACCCGACGTCAAGGACCGCATCGCCGCCCTGCCCGGTGTGCGGATCATCAGCGAGGGGACGTCCGGCACCGCCCGGACGTTCGTCCTCGGCTTCCAGCAGCCCGCGGACCACCGCAGGCCGCGCGGCGCCCGGTTCGAGCAGCGGCTTTCGTTGCTGCACAAGGCGGAGTCGAAGCCGATGGTGCTGCACACCTCCGGCTACCAGCTCTCCGGCGCGAGCGCGTCCGAGCCCGCCCGGCTCGTCGACGGCAACCAGATCAGCGTGGAGCAGCGGTTCTTCGCGCCGTCGCGCCCGTCGCCCGCCGACTGGGACGACATGACCATCTGGCAGGCGGCCAACGACCACCACCGGATCGTCACCGCGTTCAAGAAGATCTACGGCGCGCGCTGGCTCTCCACGGGTGCCAGCAAGGGCGGCATGACGTCGGTCTACCACCGCCGGTTCTTCCCGCACGACGTCGACGCCACCATCGCCTACGTGGCGCCGAACGACGTGGTGAACGACCGCGATGTCTACGGCGAGTTCATCAGCAAGATCGGCACCGACCCGGCGTGCAACCGCCGCCTCGAAGGCGTGCAGCGGCAGGTCCTGCAGAACCGCGACGTCGTGGTGCAGCGGCTGGAGGCCAAGGGCTACACGTACCGGCAGTTCGGCAGCGCGCACCGGGCGCTGGAGGTTCTCGTCCTGGACCTGCCGTTCACGTTCTGGCAGTACGGAACCCAGGAGCAGTGCGCTCTCGTGCCGGGTGACGGCGCGTCCGTCGATGCGCTGTGGACGTTCGTCGACCAGACCGTCGGCTGGGACTTCTACACCGACGCGGGCGTGGCGCCCTTCGACACGTACTACTACCAGGCGGGAACCCAGCTCGGCTGGCCCGCGGCCGACGAGTCGGCGGTGCGGGACCTGTTGCGCTACCCCGGTTCCAGCGTGCCGCGCACGATGGTGCCGGCGTCGATCGAGTTCCCGCGCTTCGACCGCCACGCGATGGCCGACATCGACCGGTGGGTGCGCCACCAGGGCTCGCGGCTGCTGTTCGTCTACGGCCAGAACGACCCGTGGAGCGCGGAACCGTTCCGCCTGGGCCGGGGCACGCGCGACTCGCTGTCGTTCGTGGTCCCGAACGGCAACCACGGCTCCAACATCGCCCGGTTGCCCGAGAAGGAGCGTGCTGCCGCGACGGCCGCGGTGCTGCGCTGGGCCGACGTGTCCGCGCCCGTGTCGACGCTCTCGGTGGACGAGGGTCCCGACTCGCTGGACGCCCTGCGGGCCCGCCGGGGCTGAGGCACGCTGGGAGGCGTGAAGCCGTTGCTCGTGGTCGACGCAGCCAACGTCGTGGGATCGGTGCCCGACGGGTGGTGGCGCGACCGCGCGGCAGCGGCCGAACGCCTCCGCGACGCGTTGCGCGGCCGCGACGAGGAGGTGGT
>NZ_DASVFL010000402.1:0-9486 GCF_036380075.1 Lentzea sp.
GCTCTTCGTGATGCACCACATCGCCACCGACGGCTGGTCGTGGGGACCGTTGACCCGCGACCTCGCCACCGCCTACACCGCCCGGCTGGCGGGACAGGCGCCGGACTGGGAGCCGTTGCCCGTCCAGTACGCCGACTACACGGTGTGGCAGCAGGAGGTGCTGGGGTCCGACGACGACCCGGACAGCGAGATCTCCGAGCAGCTCGCGCACTGGCGTGACGCCCTGGCCGACCTGCCGGAGCAGATCGCGTTGCCGACCGACCACGCCCGTCCGGCCGCCGCCACCCATCGCGGTGCCGCGGTCGAGATCTCGGTGGACTCCGCGTCGCACCGAAGGCTGACGGACCTGGCCGCGGAGACCGGCTCGACGCTGTTCATGGTGTTGCAGGCCGGTCTGACGGCGCTGCTGTCGAGGCTGGGCGCCGGAACGGACATCCCGCTGGGCACGGCGGTGGCCGGCCGGACCGACGAGGCGCTGGACGACCTGGTCGGGTTCTTCGTCAACACCCTGGTGCTGCGCACGGACGTCTCCGGCGACCCCACGCTCCGCGAGCTCGTGCTGCGGGCCAGGGAGTCCGCGCTGGGCGCGTTCGCCCACCAGGACCTGCCGTTCGAGCGGCTGGTGGAGGAGCTCAACCCGGAACGGTCGCGGTCGCGGCACCCGCTGTTCCAGACCATGCTCGTGCTCCAGAACGCACCGGACGAGGTGCCGTCGTTCCCGGAGCTGGTCGTGGAGACCGGGTCCGTCGAGCTGCACCCGGCCAAGTTCGACCTGACCGTCGACCTCGCCGAGACCGCCGGCGGCGTGCACGGCTGGCTCACCTACGCGCTCGACCTGTGGGACGAGCCGTCGGCCTCGCTGCTGGCCCGCCGCTTCACGGCGTTGCTGAGCTCGTGGTCGTCGCAGCCGGACGTGCCGCTGTCGCGAGTCGATCTGCTGCTCCCCGAAGAGCAGGCCCAGCTCGCGGAGTGGAACTCCACGCACGTCGACTACCCGCGTGACCGGACGCTCGTGGAGCTGTTCGAGGAACGGGTGGACGCCGGCCCGGACTCGGTGGCGCTGGTGTTCGAGGACCGGCAGGTGCCGGCCGCAGAGCTGGACGCGCTGGCGAACCAGGTCGCGCACCGGCTGGCCGCCCGCGGTGTCGGGCGCGGCGACCTGGTGGGTGTGCTGGTGCGGCGCTCACCGGACTTCGTGGCCGCGATCCTCGGCGTGCTGAAGGCGGGGGCGGCGTACGTGCCGCTCGACCCCGGACATCCGGACGACCGGATCGCGTCGGTGGCCGGGCAGGCGCGGCTGGCGCTGGTGGTGACCGACGAGCCCGGCCGCGTGCCGGGTGCGGTGGCGGTCCCGGCCGGTCCCGGTGACGAGCCCACCTCCCGTCCCGCCGTCCACCTCACCGCCGACGACGTGGCCTGCGTGCTGTTCACGTCCGGCTCCTCCGGCGTCCCCAAGGGCGCGATGTCCTCGCACCGCGCCACCGTCCGCACCTTCCTCGGACAGTCCTATGTGGACTTCGGCGGCGTGTGGCTCCAGTCCGCGCCGGTCTCGTGGGACGGGCTGAGCCTGGAGATGTGGCCGCCGCTGCTGCACGGCGGCACGTGCGTCCTCGCCCCCGGCCAGGTCCCGGACCCCGCGGTCATCGGGAGGCTGGTCGCCCGGCACGGCGTCACCACGTTGTGGATGTCGGCCGGTCTCTTCGCGGCCGTGCTGGACACCCACCCCGAGGTGTTCGAGGTCGTCCGCCAGGTCATGACCGGCGGCGAGAGCCCGTCGGCCGCCCACCTGGCCAGGGTCGTGCGGGAGTTCCCGGACGTGCGGCTGGTGCACGGCTACGGGCCGGTCGAGAGCATGGTGTTCGTCACCACGCACCAGGTCACCGAGGTCGACGGGCCGGTGCCGATCGGCGCGCCCATCGCGAACACCACCGTGCACCTGCTCGACGGCGACCTCAACCCGGTGCCGCCGGGCGTCGCGGCCGAGATCTACCTCGCGGGCGACGGTCTCGCGCACGGCTACCTGAACCGGCCCGGCACGACGGCCGAGCGGTTCGTGGCACGGGCGGGCGAACGCATGTACCGCACCGGTGACGTCGGCCGGTGGACCGCGGACGGCACCGTCGAGTTCCTGGGCCGCGCCGACGACCAGGTCAAGATCCGCGGCTACCGCGTCGAACCCGGCGAGGTCGAGGCCGCGATCCTCGCCTTCGCGGGCGTCGACCGCGCCGCGGTCGAGGTGCGGGCGGACGGCAGCACCGGCAAGCGGCTGGTCGCCTACGTCGTCGGGAACGCCGACGGCCTCCGGGAACACCTGGCCGAGCGGCTGCCCGACTACATGGTGCCGGCGGCCGTCGTCACCCTCGACGAGTTCCCGTTGACTCCCAACGGGAAGCTCGACCGACGGGCGCTGCCCGAACCCGAGCGGGCACGGACGCGGGGCAGGGCACCGAGGACCGCCCGCCAGGAGGTCCTCTGCGGGATCTTCGCGGACCTGCTCGGCGCGGACCGGGTGTCGTTGGACGACGACTTCTTCGCACTGGGCGGGCATTCCCTGCTCGCGGCCAGGCTGGTCGCCAGGGCGCGCACCGCGTTCGGCGTCGAGATGGCGCTGCGGGACGTGTTCGACCGGCCGACGCCGGCGGCGCTGGACGCGTTGGTCGACTCGCTCGGCCAGGCGCGGTCCGCCGTGGCGAGGAGGACGCGCCCGGAGCGGATGCCGTTGTCCCCCGCGCAGCACCGGCTCTGGCTGCTGGAGGACGTGCACGGCCCGAGCGCCGCCTACAACGTGCCGATCGGCCTGCGCCTCACCGGCGAGCTCGACCGGGACGCGCTGCGCCTGGCCCTGGTCGACCTGGTGGAGCGGCACGAGCCGTTGCGCACGGTCTTCCCCGCGCACGACGGAGAGCCGTACCAGGAGGTGCTCTCCGCCGACGTCGACCTGGTCCCGGTGGAGGCCTCGCGACTGGAGGAGGCCGCGACCCGGCCGTTCGACCTGCGCACCGAACCGCCGCTACGCGCCTACCTGGCGGAGGAGGACGCGGACCGGCACGTCCTGCTGCTGGTCCTGCACCACATCGCCGCCGACGGCTGGTCGGTCGCGCCTCTGCTGCGCGACCTGTCGGCCGCCTACGCCGCACGACGTGAAGGCGCGGCGCCGCAGTGGAAAGCACTGCCCGTCGACTTCTCCGACCACGTGCTGTGGCAGCGGGACCAGGACTTCACCGGGCAGCTCGGCCACTGGCGCACCGCCCTGGCCGGACTGCCGGACGAGGCGAGCCCGCCGGCGGACTTCCTCCGCCCCGCCACTCCCAGCCACCGCGGCGGACTGGTGACGGCGCACGTCACCGCCGACGTGGCCGGGCTGGCGCGGTCGGGTCAGGCGACCCGGGCCATGGTGGTGCAGGCCGCGTTCGCCGCGCTGCTGTCCCGGCTCGGCGCGGGCACGGACATCCCCGTGGGCGTGCCCGTCGCAGGACGGGACGACGAGGCTTTGGACGACCTCGTGGGGCTCTTCGTGAATACCGTGGTGCTGCGCAACGACGTGTCCGGCGACCCGACGTTCCGCGAGCTGCTCAACCGGGTGCGGGAGACCGGCCTGGCCGGCTACGCCAACGCCGACGTGCCGTTCGACCGCGTCGTCGAGGAGCTGAACCCGGCGCGCACCCTCGCCAGGCACCCGCTGTTCCAGGTGATGGTGGTGCTGCAGAACAACGCCGAGGCCGACCCGTCGTTCCCCGGCTGCGACGCCGAACTGCTCGACGTCGAACGGCACACGGCCAAGTTCGACCTCACGCTGACCCTGCACGAGACCGGCGGCGGCCTGACCTGCCACCTGGAGTACGCGACCGACCTGTTCACCGGCGCCACGGCCGCCGCGATCCTTGACCGCTACACGCGGTTCCTCGCCGCCGTGGCGGCGAACCCGGACGCGCGGGTGTCCGAAGTGGACCTCCTCACGCCGGCCGAGCGCCACACGATCGCCATGGAGTGGAACGACACCGGTGACGTGAACACCGACGAGTGCGTGCACGAGATCTTCACCCGGCACGCCTGCGCGACTCCCGACGCGACCGCGCTGATCCACGAACACGGCCGCACCACCTACGCCGAGCTGGACGCCCACTCGAACCGCCTCGCCCGGCACGTCGACGCGCCCGAGGGCGCGCTCGTCGCGATCTGCCTGCCCAGAGGACCGCAGCTGGTCGCCGCCGTGCTCGCGGTGCTCAAGCTCGGCGCCGCCTACGTGCTGCTCGACCCCGACCACCCGGCGGAGCGCCTGGCCGCACTCGTGCGGCAGTCGGGTGCCGTGCTGACCGTGGTGGACGGCCCGGCGCAGCTGCCCGGCCGGCTGGTCGACGTCCACGCTGCGCAGGACGACACGGCGCCGCTCAACCGCCGGGTTCAGCCGGACAGCGCGATGTGCGTGATGTTCACGTCGGGCTCGACCGGCAGACCGAAGGGCGTGCTGACCTCGCACCGCGCGGTCGTCGCCACCATGACCGGCCAGGAGTTCGTGGAGTTCGGCGCGGACGAGGTGTGGCTCCAGTGCGCACCGGTCTCGTGGGACGCCTTCGCACTCGAACTGTTCGGTGCGCTGCTCTCGGGCGCCGCCTGCGTGCTGCAGCCCGGCCAGTCGCCCGAACCGGCTCGGATCGTCGAGCTGATCGCGGCCCACGCCGTCACGACCGTTCACGTCTCGGCGAGCCTGCTCAACTTCGTCCTCGACGAGTACCCGGACGCGTTCGCCGGCGTCCGGCAGGTGATGACCGGCGGCGAGGCCGCGTCGAAGGCGCACGTGCGGACCCTGCTGGAACGCCACCCGGACATCCGGCTGGTCAACGGCTACTCGCCGCTCGAGAACACCATCTTCACCCTGTGCCACCGGATCGTGCCGGAGGACTCGGACCGCCGCAGCATCCCCGTCGGCCGTCCGCTGGCGGGCAAGCAGGTCTACGTCCTGGACGGGCACCTCCGGCTCGTCGCGCCGGGTACCCCCGGCGAGCTCTACATGGCGGGCGCCGGCCTCGCCCACGGCTACCTCGGCCAAGGCGCCGCGACCGCCGAACGGTTCGTCGCCAGCCCGTTCGGCGGCCGGATGTACCGGACCGGCGACCTGGTGCGCCAGGACCGCGACGGCACGGTGGAGTTCCTCGGCCGCGCGGACGACCAGGTCAAGATCCGCGGGTTCCGGGTCGAACCGGGCGAGGTGGCGGCCGTGCTGACCGCCCACCCCGGCGTCCGGCAGGCCGAGGTCGTCGTGCTCGACGGCCCCAGGCTCGCCGCCTACGTCGTCGGCGACGCCCACGGGCTGCGCGACTTCGCCCGCGCCCGGCTGCCCGAACACCTGGTGCCGTCGGCTTTCGTGGTGCTGGACGAACTGCCCCGCACCGCCAACGGCAAGCTCGACCGGGCCGCGCTGCCCGTCCCCGAGATCGCCGCGTCCACCGGGGACGCCGCCAGGACTCCCCGCCAGCAGATCCTCTGCGGGATCTTCGCCGGCCTGCTGGGCCTGCCCGAGGTGTCGCCGGACGACGACTTCTTCGCCCTGGGCGGTCACTCGCTGCTGGCCGCGAGGCTGGTCAGCCGGGTGCGCACCGTGCTCGGTGTCGAGCTGGCGATGCGGGAGGTGTTCCGCACGCCGACCGTGCGCGGTCTGGACGCCCGCGTGGACTCCCTGGAGTCGGCCAGGCCGGCGCTGCGTGCGGCCGAGCGCCCCGACCGGCTTCCGCTGTCGGCCGCCCAGCGCAGGTTGTGGTTCCTCAACGGGCTGGAGCAGGGTTCGACCTACCACGTGCCGATCGCACGGCGGCTGCGCGGACCGATCGACACCACCGCGTTGCGAGCGGCGTTCGGTGATGTCGTGGCACGGCACGAGGTCCTGCGCACGGTGTTCCCCGACCGCGACGGCGTGCCCGAGCAGGTCGTCCTGCCGCGGGCCGAGAGCCCGCTGGAAGTGACGCGGTGCGAGGAGACCGGGCTGGCCGCGCTGCTGGACGCCGAGTCGGCGCGCCCGTTCGACCTGGCCCACGACCTGCCGGTGCGGGCCACGCTGGTCCGACTGTCCGAAGAGGACCACGTCCTGCTGGTCGTCCTGCACCACATCGTCACCGACGGCTGGTCGTGGGGACCGCTGCTGCGCGACCTCGGCACCGCCTACGACGCGCGCCGCGCCGGCCGGGAACCGGACCTGCCGCCGTTGGCGGTGCAGTACGCGGACTACGCGCTGTGGCAGCAGGAGCTCGACACCACCGCGCAGGCCGCGCACTGGCGGACGGCACTCGCCGGCCTGCCTGAGGAGATCGCCCTGCCGGCCGACCGGCCGCGGCCGGAGACCCCGAGCCACCGCGGCGAGCAGCTGGCCGTGACGCTCGGCGCCGAGGCGCACGCCCGGCTCCAGCGGATCGCCCGCGACTGCGACGCGACGCTGTTCATGGTCGTGCAGGCCGCACTGGCGCTGGTGCTGTCGCGGCTCGGCGCGGGCACGGACATCCCGCTCGGCACGGCGGTCGCCGGCCGCACCGACGAGGCGCTCGACGACCTGGTCGGGTTCTTCGTCAACACGCTGGTGCTGCGGACCGACGTGTCCGGCGACCCGACGTTCCGCGAGCTCCTCGGCCGCGTCCGGGAGACCGACCTCGCCGCCTACCACCACCAGGACCTGCCGTTCGACCAGGTCGTCGAGGAGCTCAACCCGGTCCGGTCGCCCGCACGGCACCCGCTGTTCCAGGTGTTCGTGACCGTCCAGCCCGCGACGCCGGCCGCCGGACTGTCCGGGTTGGACGGTGAGGCGGTCGACATCGCGGTCACCTCAGCCAAGTTCGACCTGGCCCTGATGCTCACCGAGACCGTCGACGAGGACGGCCGCCCGGCGGGCGTCACCGGCACGCTGGAGTACGCGGCGGACCTGTTCGACCCCGCGACGGCCCGGTCGCTGATCGCCCGGTTCGAACGCGTCGCGACCGGGATCGACCCGGAGGCACGGGTTTCGCGGGTGGACGTGCTGTCCGCCGAGGAACACCGCCAGCTCGCTGAGTGGAACGACACCACCGCCGACTACCCGCGCGACCGGTCACTGGCCGGCCTGTTCGAGGAGCAGGCCGCGACCCGTCCGGACGCCGTGGCGTTGGTGTTCGGCGCGGAACGGCTGACGTTCGCCGAGGTGGACGCGTGGGCCAACCAGGTGGCGCACAAGGTGCTCGAACACGGCGTCGGCCGCGGCGACCTGGTCGGCGTGCTGGTGGAACGGTCACCGGCGTTCGTCGTGGCCCTGCTCGGCGTGCTCAAGACCGGGGCGGCGTACGTGCCGCTCGACCCGACGCACCCGATCGGCCGCATCGTGGACGAGGCCGGGCTCGACCTCGCCGTCAGCCACCCGTCCGTCGCCGGCCTGCTCCCGGAGCACGTCGACGTCGTGCGAGTGGAGGACGTCGCGGGCGAAAGCACCACCAGGCCCGGGTTCGAGACGGGCGGCGGTGACGTGGCGTGCGTGATGTTCACGTCCGGCTCGTCGGGCGTGCCGAAGGGCGTCATCACGACGAACCGCGCCGCCGTGCGGATGCACTTCGGCCAGCGGTTCGCCGGCAGCGGCGGGACCTGGCTGCAGGCGGCCCCGGTGGCGTGGGACGCGGCGGCGCTGGAGCTGTGGCAGCCCCTGCTGCACGGCAGCACGTGCGTGCTCGCCCCCGGCCAGGTGCCCGACCCGGCACTGGTCGCCGAGCAGGTCGCCCGGCACGGCGTCGACCGGCTGTGGCTGTCGGCCGGCCTGTTCGCCGCGGTCGCCGACACGCACCCCGAGGTGTTCGGCCGGGTCGACGAGGTGATCACCGGCGGCGACGCCGCGTCACCCGCCCACGTGGCCCGAGTGCTGCGCGAGCACCCGCACGTCCGGCTGGTCAACGGCTACGGGCCGGTCGAGAGCATGGTCTTCGCGACCACGCACCGGATCACCGAGGTCGACGGGCCGGTGCCGATCGGGTCGCCGATCGCCCACACCACCGTGCACGTGCTGGACGACGACCTCAACGCGGTGCCGCCCGGTGTCGCGGGGGAGATCTACATCGGCGGCGACGGCCTGTCACTCGGCTACCTCAACCGGCCGGGCGCGACCGCAGAACGGTTCGTCGCGTGCGCCGGCGGCCGCCTCTACCGGACCGGTGACCTGGGCCGGTGGCGCGACGATGGTGTGATCGAGTTCCTCGGCCGCGCCGACCACCAGGTGAAGATCCGGGGCTTCCGGGTCGAACCGGGCGAGATCGAGGCGGCGCTGACCCGCCACGAGCGGATCGGCCGCGCGGTCGTGGTCGTGCACGACGACCCGGCGACCGGCAAGCGCCTCGTCGCCTACGTCGTGCCGGACGGCCTGATCACAGCGGAGGAGGCCCGCGACCACGTCGGCTCGTTGCTCCCGGCGTTCATGGTGCCGGCGGTGGTCGTGCTGGACGCGCTTCCGCTGACGCAGAACGGGAAGATCGATCGCCGCGCGCTGCCCGCACCGGTCGTCACGACGGGCACGACGGCGCCGCGCACCGCCCGTCAGGAAGTGCTGTGCGGCATCTTCGCGGACCTGCTGGGCACGTCGATGGTGGGTGTGCACGACGACTTCTTCGCGCTCGGCGGGCATTCGCTGCTCGCCGCCCGGCTGGTGGCACGGATCCGCGCCGCGTTCGACACCGAGATCTCGCTGCGCGAGGTGTTCGACGCCCCGACCGTCGCCGCGCTGGAAGCCCGTCTGGACGGCGGACGTCCCGCCAGGGAACGGATCACGCCAGTCGAACGACCGGAGCTGGTGCCGCTTTCGTCGGCGCAGCAACGGCTGTGGACGGTCGAGGAGGTCCAGCAGCCCGGTGCCGCCTACCACGTCCCGATCGCCCTGCGGCTGACCGGTGACGTCGACGTCGTGGCACTGCGCTCGGCGTTCGATGACGTCGTGACCCGGCACGAGGCGTTGCGCACGGTGTTCCGCCAGCGGGACGGCGTGGTGTGCCAGGCGGTCCTGCCGGCGGTCGTCGACTTCGCCGAGCCGGACAGCACCGTCGAGGAGGAGTCGCGCAGGCCGTTCGACCTCACCGAGAGCCCGTTGCGAGTGCGGCTGTTCCACACCGGTGAGCGCGAGCACGTGCTGCTGGTCGTGGTGCACCACATCGCGGCCGACGGCTGGTCGATGCGACCGCTGCTGACCGACCTCGCCGACGCCTACACCGCACGGATCCGCGGCGCCGCACCGACGTGGACGCCGTTGCCGGTCCAGTACGCGGACTACGCGCTGTGGCAGCAGCGGTTCCCGCAGGACGACCAGCTCGCGCACTGGCGGCAGGCCCTCGCCGGCGTGCCGGAGGAGTCGACGCTGCCGGCAGATCGCCCGCGCCCCGCCACGCCGACGCACCAGGGCGACGTCGTGCCGTTCACCATCGGCGCGGACGTCCACCGAGGCCTGACGGCCGTGGCACGCGCTTCGGGAGCGACGCCGTTCATGGTGCTCCGCGCGGC
>NZ_DASVFL010000403.1:0-8076 GCF_036380075.1 Lentzea sp.
TGGAGGAACGGGTCGAGCTGATCGGCGGGTCGTTCGACGCGCGTCCGTCCGCGGGCGGGTTCCGGGTCGCGGCCGACCTGCCGCTGCACCCGGTGGTGCAGGAGGAGACGGGTGCGCCGGGCGCGGTGGCCGAGGCGCCGCCGCCGATCACGGCCGAGATCCTGACCGTGCCGCGCGTGGTCGGTGGCGGCTGCCTCGCCGTGCTCGCGCTGGTCCCGGCGCTCGGCACGGCGTTCGTGCTCCTCGTCGTCGCGGCCTTCGGGCGCGGCGAGATGAGCAGGGAGGAGTTCGACGCCTTCCAGGTGTCGGTGGTGCACGAGGAGGAGGTCACCGAGACGTTCGGCTTCGGCGTGCACACCGACAACGCCGGCTGCTCCCGCTACCGCGCGAGCGACTCGGATGTCCTCGACTACGAGCTCTGCTTCGACGAGTACGGCGTGCTGGCGTCGAAGAAGGAGCTGGCCCGATGAGGTTCGCCCTGCCCGCGCTGGCCCTGCTGGTGGGCCTGGTGCCGTTGATCGCCCCGCTGGCCCCGGTCCCCCACCCGCTGATGACGGTCGCGACGGCGATCTGGATCGCGGCCCTGGTGTGGCTGGCACCGCGGAGACCGCAGTGGGCCCTGCTCCTGACGGCACCGCTGTTCGCGGTCAACAACCTGTGGGCGCAGGCCGTGACGATGTTCGTGGTCTTCGCCGCGAGCCGCCGCATCACCCCGGTGCGCAGGCTCTGGGCACTGCTCGGCGTCATGACGGTCCTGCAGAGCGCCTTCAGCCTGCTCCAGGAGAGCTACCGGGAGATGCCCGTCTGGGAGGCCCTGCTCGGCGCAGTCCTGAGCTCGGTCTTCTTCGTCCTGCTCCCCGCCGTCTCGGGCATGCTGCTGGGCCGCCGCAGGCCGATGGTCCGCCTGCTGCAGGAGCGCAACGAGTACCTGGAACGCGCCAGAGCCCTCACCGCCGCCTCGGCCCGTTCCGACGAACGCGCCCACATCGCGGGCGAGATGCACGACATGCTCGGCCACCGCCTCAGCCTGATCTCCATCCACGCGGGCGCCCTGGAGCTGGCAACGGCGAGAAAAGCCCCCCAGCTGCACGAACAGGCCGAGCTGATCCGCACCACCTCGTCCCTCGCGATGGCCGAGCTGCGCGAGATCCTCGGCGTCCTGCGCACGAACCCGGAACCCGAGTCACTGGACGAGGACACCGGCACCCGTTCGGACATCACCGCCCTGGTCGACAGCTCCGCCGCCGCCGGCCTGACCGTCACCCTGGACTGGTCGGGCGACGACCTGCCCGGCGCCGACCCGCGCACCCGCCGAGCAGTGCACCGAGTGGTCCGCGAGTCCCTGACCAACGTCCACAAACACGCCCCAGCGGCCCGAGCCCGCGTCCAGGTGGCCGTCCAGAACGGCCGGGTGCGGATCCAGGTGCTCAACGGCCCGTCCGCCGCACCTCCCGGCAAGGGCACCCGCCGAGGCCTGATCGGCCTGGAGGAACGAGTGGGTCTGCTGGGCGGCGCGTTCAGCGCGGGCCACCCACCGGAGGGCGGCTTCCGGGTGGCCGCGGACATCCCCGTGCACCCCGCACCCCAGACCGAGCAGTCGGCGGCGGAGGTCCCCGAGGTCCCGCCCCCGCTGGCCGCGGAGATCCTGACCGTCCCCCGCGTGCTGGGCGGCGGCTGCCTGGGCCTGCTCGCCCTGCTCCCCATCGCCGGGGCGCTGATCGTCCTGCTGCTCTTCGCCTTCCTGAACCCGACCCAGATGAACGCGCCGTACTTCGACTCGCTGAAGGTGGGCGTCACCGCCGAGGACGAGGTGATGGAGCAGTTCGGCTTCGGCCAGCTCGGCACCGACGGCTGCTCGCGCTACCGGTCCTCGCACAACGCCGACCTGGTCTACAAACTGTGCTTCAGGGACAACAAACTCGAATCGAAGGAGCAGGAAGGCCCCTGACAGGCCAACGGCGAAGCCAAGGCCCTTCTCTCAAGCGATGCCGAAGGCGAGCCGTCTTTTCCTGACGCCGATTAGAGCCGGTGGGCCCACCCGTTCTTTGCGATTGGGGCTTGACTTTGGGTGCGAGGTGCTACCACTCGTGGCTCGGCCGGTCGCGCAGCGTCCGGCCTTTTCCGGCCGACCCAGCGCCTCGCAAGGGCCCCGAGGTCAAGCCCCAATCGCGGATCGTCGCGCAGCGGCGATGCCACCCAGGTCTTTCGTCCGGGGTGCACGCCCACGCTGGAACAGGCACGGGACCAAAGCAACAGACCCACGCTGGAAGCCAGGGCCCAACACGACAACCCCCACCAAACCTCCCCACCCACCTAAGCTGACAACCGTGATCCGAGTCCTCATCGCAGACGACGAGACCCTGATGCGAGCCGGCATCCGCCTGATCCTCGAGAACGACCCGGAGATCACGGTCGTGGCCGAAGCCCAGGACGGCGCCGAAGCCGTGACCCTGGCCATGAGACACCAGGTCGACGTGGCCCTGCTGGACATCCGGATGCCCGGCGGCGACGGCCTCAAAGCGGCGGAGAAACTGGCAGGGACCACCACCGTCGTCATGCTCACGACGTTCGGCGAGGACTCCTACGTAGCCCAGGCCCTCAAGGTGGGCGCGACGGGGTTCCTCCTGAAGGACACCCCGCCCCAGGACCTGATCAACGCGGTCCGAAAGGCGTCCACCGGCGAACCCATCCTCGCCCCGCAGATCACCAAGCGCCTGATCGAACGCCACCTGACCGCGCCGAACGACGGCTCGGCGGCGCGTCGCAAGATCGACGCGCTCACCGAGACCGAGCGCACCGTGCTGGAGCTCGTGGGCGAGGGCCTGTCCAACACCGAGATCGGCGAGCAGCTCTACATGGCGACCGGCACGGTGAAGGCGCACATCAGCCGGATCCTGCCCAAGCTGGAGGTCACCAACCGCGTGCAGGCCGCCATCGTGGCCCACGACGCCGGACTCACCCGCTCGTGATCACCAGGCCGTGATCACCGGGTGGTGAAGCGGTCCAGCGCCCGGATCTTGTTCGTGGCGTCCAGTGCCGCGACCTTGTAGGCCTCGGACAGGGTCGGGTAGTTGAAGACCGTGTCGACCAGGTAGTCGACCGTGCCGCCGCAGCCCATCACGGCCTGGCCGATGTGCACGAGGTCCGTGGCGCCGGTGCCGAACACGTGCACGCCGAGGATCTTGCGGTCCACAGTGGACACCAGCAGCTTGAGCATGCCGTACGCGTCGCCGACGATCTGGCCGCGCGCCAGCTCGCGGTAGCGCGAGATGCCCACCTCGTAGGGGGTCGCGGACGACGTCAGCTCGGCCTCGGTGGCGCCGCAGTACGAGATCTCCGGGATCGTGTAGATGCCGATCGGCTGCAACGCCGTCAGCTCGTGCACCGGCTCGCCGAACGCGTGGTAGGCGGCCAGCCGGCCCTGGTCCATCGACGTGGCGGCCAGCGCCGGGAAGCCGATGACGTCGCCGACGGCGTAGATGTGCTCGACGGGCGTGCGGTAGTGCTCGTCGACGGACAGGCGGCCGCGGCGGTCGGCCTCGAGGCCGGCGGCGGGGAGGTCGAGCTGGTCGGTGCAGCCCTGACGGCCGGCCGAGTACATGACGGCGGCGGCCGGGATGCGCTTGCCGGAGGCCAGCGTCGTGATGGTGCCGGACTCCGACACCGAGACGTCGACGACCTTCTCGTCGAACCGGAACGTGACGGCGAGGTCGCGCAGGTGGAACTTCAGCGACTCGACGATCTCCGGGTCGCAGAAGTCGAGCATGCGTTCGCGCTGCTCGACGACCGTCACGCGGGTGCCGAGGGCGGCGAACATCGACGCGTACTCGATGCCGATCACGCCGGCGCCGACGACGACCAGCGACGACGGGATCTCGGTGAGGGCGAAGACCTCGTCGGAGTCGAGGATGCGCTCCTCGTCGAAGTCCACGACGGACGGACGCGCGGGCGTCGTGCCGGTGGCGATCACGATGTACTCACCGCTGATCGTCGTCCGGTCGCCGCGGTGGGTTCCCTCCACCGCGACGGTGTGGTCGTCGACGAACCGGCCGAACCCGTTGAGCAGGTCGATGCCGTTGCGGTGCAGCTGTGCGCGCACGACCTGCACCTCGCGGCCGATCACGTGCTGCGTGCGCGCCATCAGGTCGTTGATGGTGATGTCCTGCTTGACGCGGTAGCTCGCGCCGTACAGCTCGCGCTGGCTCATGCCCGTCAGGTACATGACGGCCTCGCGCAGCGTCTTCGACGGGATGGTGCCCGTGTTGGCGCAGACGCCGCCGACCATCTCCTGCTTGTCGATGACCGCCACGCGCTTGCCCAGTTTCGCACCCGCGATCGCCGCTTTCTGGCCGCCAGGACCAGAGCCGATGACGATCAGGTCGTAGTCGTACGACGTCATGGTCAGCAGCCTACTTCGGCTGATCCGTTTCCACCCCTGAACGAAAAATGAATCCGCGTGGCTACGGAACGTCGCGGCCGAACGGGAGCACGAGGTCGAGCAGCCTCGCCCTGGCCCGGTAGTCGGCGACGCGCTCCGCGAACGGGCGCGTCACGATCTTCTTCACGGCGTCCTCGGAAAGGCGTTCGTAGGCGGGCACCGTGTCGTTGCTGAGGAAGTCCCAGCGGGCCACCCGGTCCGCGTAGTTGAACGCGGGCAGCGGGCCGCCGAACAGCGGCCGGTACTGCGCGGGCGTCTTCCCGCCCGGCACCGGCATGGGGCCGGCGACGGTGATCGCGTACGTGACGATCTCGCCGGGCGGCAGCAGCCGCGACCGCGTCCGGTCGAACTGGTCGGCGATCACCAGGTTCTGCTCGCGCGAGGAGAACTCCAGGACGGCCTGCGCCGGGTCGGCCCACGCGGCGGTGGTCGCCGGGTCGATGATGCCCGCGTCCCGCAGCTCCTCGACGGCCTCGACGCCGCCATGCAGATAGGCGGCGTGCATCGCGCCGAGGTCCATGAAGATGTGCTTCTGCATCGACATCAGCATCGACGAGAACCAGCGCAGTTCCGGCACCGTGCCGAGGTCCAGCATGCCCGCGGCGAACGCCGGCGCGCCGATGTTCGCGAATCCCATCCAGCGCAACGATTCCGGGTGGGTGAGGTAGAGCTTCGCGTAGAAGTCGTAGACGGCGAAGATCACCGCGCGGTTCGAGTCGGCGGAGCGTTGCGGATCCCAGTCGGCCAGCCGCACACCCGCGTCGTCCGCGGCGCGCACAATCCAGTACTGCCACAACAACGCTTTGAAGCGGACCGGCGAGACGCCCTTGTCCCGGTTGGAGCTCAACGCCTGCTCGAGCGCGGCGCGGTCGTACGGCAGGTCGGGGTGCACGCCACCCCGCGCCTCGCCGTTCCCGTTGACCAGCGGCAGATCCAGGTAATCCACTGTCTCCGCCTTGGTGGCGCTCATGCTGCCGAGCACGAGCGCCGCCACCACCATGAGCACGCGCATGAGCGCGAACTGTATCCGGAACTCACGCGTTTTCTGTTCACACCCGCAGGTGGTCAAAGCATGCTTTGCGAATTCGTTAGCGATTGCGACACGAATGGGGCCAATAATCTCAACAGGGCTACTCCTTATGGCGATACCGTTTGGGCGTGACACTTGAGGTTCCCTTGATCAAAGCGGTTCGAGCCGGACTCGAGGAGCGCGCGGATTCGCGCAAAGCGCCGGAGATGCAGGCGTACATGAAGTCCGGCATGCCGTTCCTCGGCGTGCAGAAACCGGCGCGCGCGGAGCTGCTGAAGTCGCTGCCCGTGGTCGAGGACCGCGACGAGTGGCTCGCGGCCGTGCAGGCGCTGTGGCGCGAGGCCACCTACCGCGAGGAGCGCTACGTCGCGCTGGCCCTGAGCGGCGACCGCCGGTTCCAGTCGGTCGACCTGCTGCCGTGGTTCGACGAGATGATCGTGACCGGCGCGTGGTGGGACTACGTGGACGAGATCGCGTCGAAACGGGTCGGGCCGCTGCTGCGGTCGGCGCCCGAGGTGGTGCGGCCGTTGGTGCTGCGGTGGTCGACCGACGACGACCGGTGGCGCCGCCGCACGTCGGTGATCTGCCAGCTGGGCGCGAAGTCCGCGACCGACGTGGAGCTACTCACGGCGTGCGTCGACGCGAACGCCGCCGATCCGGACTTCTTCCTGCGCAAGGGGATCGGGTGGGCGCTGCGGGAGTTCGCGAAGACCGAGCCGGGCTGGGTGCGGGCGTTCGTGGAGGCCAGGCCCGAGCTGTCACCGCTGTCCAGGCGCGAGGCCCTCAAGCACCTCTAAGCGTGCTTGGCGCGGCCCGAGTAGGTGAGCGGGAAGACGAGCTCCGCGCACGCCGCCGGCACGTCCTCGGCGACCTGGACCTTCATGGTCACCTCGACCTCTCCCCCGGCCGGGATCTGCACGACGTCGGTGAGCGGCACGACCGTCAGCACACCGGCCGGGCACCCGGCGACGCGCTGCTGCGTGGCGTCGAGGGGCTGACCGGGCACCGCGGACAGGCTCTCGACGACGATGTCGACACCGTTGGGGTTGGAGAGCTGGACCTTGCGCTCGCCCTCGGCGCCCGGCGTGAGCTCCACGGGCGCGCCGGAGATGTCGTTGATCTCGAACGGCTTGAGCTGCTGCATGTCCGACTCGCCACTGCTGACCGAGTACGCCATCGCGGGCCGCTGCGGCTCCGGCCACGTGAGGTGCATGGCCGCGACGACCGCCGCGCCGAGCATGAGGATCGTCAACGACACGGCGACCTCGAGGCGCGGACCCAGACTACGCATGGCGCAACTCTCCAGAGTTGTTGCTCCCAGGCGGTGGGTTCGCCTCTAGCTCCCCACCGGACCGGCGACCAGACTCGCCCGGTGGTTCATCGCTTCGCCCCTCGGCCCAGCGGGCCGCGTCGACAATCTTGGAGAAGCTTCACCTACTGCGCAAGCGTCCGACGGGCGCCGATTTCCCCTTGTAATGAGGGACTTTCGGCACCTTGACAGCTACACAGGGCTACCACCTGCTGATTTGACCCCAAATCCCGCTGGAGGGCATTCAGCCGATCGAGCGAATTCCTATGGGCAGTTTGCTTGTGCCGGGGTCGTGCCCCAGGTGCCGACCGAGGCCTGGACCCGCACGCGGTCGATCGAGAGCGGGACGGAGTACGCCGTGGAGGTGGTGGACGCGCTCTTGTTGAAGTCGCCGTTGCCCTGCTGCCACGACACCGTGTACGAGGTGGCGCCCTGCAGCGCGTTCCACGTCACCGAGGTCGAGTTGCCGGTGCCCTTCGCGCACGAGGTGATCACCACCGGTTGCAGCGTGCCGCCCTTCGCACCAGCGGATCCCTGTCCGCTGGTGGTCCAGGCCGCCACGGCGGGTTGTGCCGCCAGCAGGCACAACACCGCCGCTCCTGCGATCACGCCGCGCATCAGGCACTCGCGATCGTGACGGTCACGGGGATGGAGAAGTCCGCACCCTGGCACGCGTTGACCGCGCCCGGGATCATCGAGACCGAGTTCGCCAGCGTGATCGCGACGGTGGCCCCGGCGGCGATCGACGTGTTCGGGTTCTGCAGGGCGAAGCTCACCGTGGACGCCGGGCACGAACCCACCGCCGGCACCGCGCCGTTGGGGGCGACCGTGCTGACGACCACCGGGTACGGGTTGGGGTTCCTGACCGTGACGACGGCCGTGCCCGTCGCACCGGGGTAGAGGAAACCGGTGGTGACCGCGCCGCCGGTCACCACCGGAGCCGTCGCCGTGGCCGCGGTGGCCGTGGCGTTGCCGGTGCCGGAACTCGTCCAGGCCGCGTAGGCGACGCCCGAGCCGAGTGCGGCCGTCGCGACCGCGAGAACGATGACCCCTCGCCGAACGGACCGCCGGCGGACGAGTTCCCTGAAGCTGATCATGGCTTGGTCGCCGTTCCCGAGTAGGTGAGGGGGAAGGTGAGGTTCTTGCAGGCGTTCGGGGCCGAGGCCGTCATGCGGACGGCCAGCGCCACGTCGGCGCGGCTGTTCCTGGCGACCAGGACCGGCGACTTCAGCGGGTCGACGGTGACGGCGTTCGCGGGGCAGCTCGGAGAAGGGCGCCCGACTGCCGTGTCGAGCCGGG
>NZ_DASVFL010000404.1:0-4405 GCF_036380075.1 Lentzea sp.
GGACGCGATCGGGTAGAAGAACAACGCCACCGGACCGGTGGCCAGGAAGTCGGACAGCGTGCGCGGCTCGCCGCTGTCGTCGGGCAGGGTGAAGTCCGGGGCGGTGTCTCCTCGTTTCATGGTGGTGGTTCGGACCCGCGGACGGCGCGGATTGGTTCACCCGAAAGTGGACTTCGATTCGGAGATCTGGCGAGCAGGTGATATCCCATGTCCGCCGGGGATTTCCGGAGGTCGGGGGTGGCGAAGTGGAGCGCGATGCGGGAACGAGATCAGGCGCAGGCGACGGCGGTGCGCGGATCCGGCGATGTCGCGGCGACCGCCGACGACCTGATGGCACAGGTGGCCCGCGGTGACGAGGCCGCGTTCGGGCAGCTCTACGACCTGGTGTCGGGTGCGGTGTTCGGGCTCGTGCGCCGCGTGCTGCGCGACCAGGCGCAGTCCGAGGAGGTGTTCCAGGAGGTCATGCTCGAGGTGTGGCGGACCGCGAGCCGGTTCGACGCCGACCGGGGCAAGGCGATGACCTGGATCCTCACCATGACGCACCGCCGCGCGGTCGACCGCGTGCGCTCCGCGCAGTCGGCGGCCGACCGGGACGAACGGGTGGCGGCGCTGAACGTGCCGACCCCGTTCGACGAGGTCGTGGAACAGGTCACCGAACGCCTGGAGCAGCGCAAGGTCCGGCGGTGCCTGAGCTTCCTCACCGAGCTGCAGCGCGAGTCCGTGCTGATGGCCTACTACCAGGGCTACAGCTATCCCGAGGTGGCGAGCCTGCTCGACGTGCCGCTGGGCACCGTGAAGACCCGCATGCGCGACGGCCTGATCAGGCTCCGGGACTGCTTGGGCGTGGCGGTGTGAGCACGGCGGACGTGCACACGCTGACGGGCGCCTATGCGATGAACGCCCTGTCGGACGCCGAACGGGCGGAGTTCGAGGCGCACCTGCCGCACTGCCAGACCTGCGCCGAGGAGGTCGCCGGGCTGCAGGCCACCGCGGCCACGATCGGTGCGTCGACGGCGGAGGCGCCACCGGCGTACCTGCGGGCTCAGGTGCTCGCGGGCGTGACGGCCACCCGGCAGCTGTTCCCGGAGCCGTCCGCTCCCGTGGCGCCGGTGGTCGTGCTCGCGAAGCGGAACCGCCGGCTGGTGCAGGGGAGTGTGCTCGCGGCGGCGGCGAGCGTGCTCGTCGCGGTCGTCGTCGGAGTGCAGGCGGTGCAAGCCCGTCAGGAGCTCACGGCGTTGCGGGAGTCCACTGCTGGCTACGGCCAGGTGTCGGACCTGCTCAACGCACCCGACGCGAAGCTGTTGAACGACGCCGGTTCCACGGGTGGCCGCGGCACCGTGGTGATGTCGCCCAGCCGGAACAAGGCGGTGTTCCTCGCCGACGGCCTGCCGGCGTTGCCGTCGGACCGGGCCTACCAGCTGTGGGTGGTCGAGCCCGGCGGTCCGCGTTCAGCCGGGCTGCTGAACGGTGAACCCGTGGTGGCGGACGGTGTCGCGAACGCACAGGCGCTCGCGCTGACCGTCGAACCGAGCGGGGGCTCAGCCGCGCCGACCACGACTCCGGTCATCCAGATCCCGATGGCCTGACCGCGGACACAACACGACCCCGGCGCCTGGGTGGCCGTCGGGGTCGCGTCGTCTCTGCTGGTGTTCAGAGCCAGGAGGAGAGCGCCTTGAGGATGTCGGCGCGCTTGCGCGGTGCGGTCAGGGCGCCCGGAAGTCCACGAGGACGGGCTTGTCGGCGGTGTCGAAGGAGTCTGTGGTGACGTCGTCGCGGTGCACGGTGTGGTTCCTGATCATCCGAAGGTGAAGGAGAAGGCCTGGACGCCGGCACTCACGGTCGTCGTGAGCGAGCCGCCCTGGATCGTCGGCGTGGCGACGAGCTGGTAGGAGTTCGGGGTGCCGTCGACCTCGATGGTCGTGGTCTTCCCGTTGTTCTGGACGGTGACGGTTCCCTTGCCGGACAACACCATCCGCACCTCCTTGGCGCGGTAGTTGAGCTTGACCCGCCCGGAGTCGCCGGTGGGCGTGATCGACTGGGTGCCGAGCGTCCACGCGCCGGAGAGGGCGAAGCTGTCGGTGCCCTGGTTCTCGGGGAACTGGAACGTCCTCTCGCCGCTGGTGTAGGTCTCGGTGCCGGCGAAGTTCACGCGCTTGGTGGAGCCGAGGTAGGTCTCGCGGGTGATGTCGGCGATGACGGGGGTGTCGTCGGCCAGTTCGGTGGCCTGGGGGAGCTTCGCGTTCGGGTCGGCGGCGGTGAGCAGCTGCCGGATGAGCTTCTCGGTGACCTGGTAGTCGCCCTCGCCGAACTTGATGTGCCGCACGGTGCCCTGGGCGTCGATGAGGTAGTGCGCGGGCCAGTAGCGGTTGCGGTAGTTGGTCCAGGTGTCGAGGGTGTTGTCCAGGGCGACGGGGTAGGTGATGCCGAAGTTCTTCGCGGCGGCGGCGACGTTGGCGGGTTCCTTCTCGAAGGCGTACTCGGGGGAGTGGATGCCGATGACCTGGAGGCCGGCGTCGCGGTAGGCCTTGTCCCACGCGGTGACGTGCGGGATCGAGCGCTGGCAGTTGATGCAGGAGTAGGCCCAGAAGTCGAGCATGACGACCTTGCCGCGCAACGACTTCAGGTCGACCGCCTGGCCGCCGGGGGTGTTGAGCCACTGCTGGATGCCTGCGATGTCCGGTGCCGTGCCGCAGGACTCGAGCTCGGTGCCGCCGTCACTGCACTTGCCGAGGTCCTTGTTCTGGTCGTTGACCAGGTTGCTGAGGTTGAGCGCCTTCTTGACCTGCTCGGAGTTGTTCACCTTGTCCTGCAACGAAGCGGTGTAGTCGGGGATGGCGCGCTGCAGCAGCTGCGGCAGGTTGAACACCAGCCCGAACGCGAGCGCGATCATGACGACGCCCGCCGTGATGCGGATTCCCCGCTGGCGCTTGCGGAACGCCTGCACGCGCTCGGCCACGCGGCGACCGGCGAGGGCGAAGACGAGCAACGGGATCGCCGCACCCACGGCGAACGTCAGGGTGAGCACGACTGTCTCGGTGCCGATCCGGCCGGTCGAACCGGCGACGGTGATGGCGGCGAGAACCGGCCCGGCGCACGGCACGTACACCGCGCCCAGCGCGAGGCCGAGGGTGAAGCCGCCCCGGCTCGCGTCGGGGTTGCGTTGCGGGATCCAGGTGAACGGCTTCTCCAGCAGCTGCTCGAAGCGCGGCACGATCAGGCCGATGCCGATCAGCACCAGCACGACGATCCCGGCGTAGCGCAGGACGTCCTGCGGCAGGTTCAGCACCGACAGCAGCAGCGATCCGAAGAGCGTGACCAGGCTGAAGCTGACGACGAGTCCGGCGATGACGAGGTAGGGCCGGCTGCGTGACGCCGGTGTGGCCGCCACCGCCACACCACCGCCGGTCCCCGCAGTCGTGCGGACGCTCTGCGTGCCGCCGGAGAAGAAGATGACGGGAAGGACGGGCAGGATGCACGGTGAGATACCGGTGACCAGACCGCCGATCAGACCGATCAGTGCGAGGGTCAGCATGGGGGAGCCCTACTCGGGTCGATGAAGGTGCGTGATGCCAGTGCTTCGCTGCCGTCCGCACCGCGGATTGCTCTCATCGAGAACGTGCCTGCCGACACGGAGGAGTGAACAGGCTGCAAGGTCCACAGTGGAGTGATCGAACTTCGCTGAGTCGTTTTCCGCTGGTCGCGTGGGGTTCGCGGATCTTTTGGTAACGGGTCGATAACCGCACCCATCCGCTCGGCGAGCGGCGGCGAATCACCGGCATACCAACCGAACACCCCCTGGAGATGTCCCGTCATGAACAAGACCGTCCGCAACACCGTCCTCGCCATCGGCGCCGCCTCGCTCGCCCTGTTCGGCGCGGCGTGCGGCTCGGGTGACATGGCCAGCAGCGGTTCCAGCAGCAGCGCGCCCATGACGTCGTCCTCGATGGCGCCGTCGACGTCGGCGATGGCCGACCCGGCCAAGGACCTCGTCGGCCCCGGTTGTGCCGACTACGCGAAGCAGGTCCCGTCCGGCTCCGGCTCGGTCGCGGGCATGGCCGCCGACCCGGTCGCCACCGCCGCCAGCAACAACCCGCTGCTCAAGACGCTGGTCCAGGCCGTGTCCGGCCAGCTCAACCCGAAGGTCAACCTGGTCTCGACCCTCAACGGCGGCGAGTTCACCGTCTTCGCGCCGGTCGACTCCGCGTTCGCCAAGATCGACGCCGCGACGATCGACAAGCTCAAGACCGACGACGCGCTGCTCACGAAGATCCTGACCTACCACGTCGTCCCCGGCCAGATCTCGCCCGACAAGATCGTCGGCGACCAGAAGACCGTCGAGACCGGCACCGTCAAGGTCAGCGGCACCAAGGACGCGCTGAAGGTCAACGACGCCAACGTGATCTGC
>NZ_DASVFL010000405.1:0-19773 GCF_036380075.1 Lentzea sp.
GGGCGCGATCCTGCACGCCGCGCTGGCCGTGGCGCAGAAGGCGGAGGTGGCGGGCAAGTCCGCCGACATCGTGTTCATCGTCTGCGACGGCGGGTGGAAGTACCTCTCCACCGGCGCCTACGCCGGAACGCTGGACGAGGCCGCGGCGAAGCTCGACGGCCACCTCTGGGCGTGAGAGCGCTCGCCGGAGCGAGCCAGGACTGTCGGACCCCCTGAGTGCGTTGTGACGCAGGGGGTCCCGGCAGATCCGGAAGCCGTCAGCTGCCGTCCCCGTTCCGGCCACTGGCCTGGAGGACCTCGACGACGCGGGACACGAAGTCGACCACGACGCCGCGCTGGTCGGGCGACAGCGACCGGCTGACGGCGTCGATGTCCTCGATGGTGGTGGCCCACGCGGCTCGCTCCGCCTGCTGAGCGGCGGCGGTGGCCGTGACGGTGACACGGCGGCGGTCGTGGGGGTCGCGGACGCGTTCGACGTGCCCGGAGCGTTCGAGCCGGTCGATCAAGGTCGTCGCCGACGCGGTGCGGATGCCGAGGTGTCGTGCGAGGTCGGTCGCACCCATGGGGCCGTTCAGCCCGAGAGCGGCTATGGCGGTCATGTCGGTCGCGTTCATCGCCATGACCTTGGCCATGCGGCCCGTCAGTTCCTGGGTGGCCTCGGCGAGCCTGCGCACCACGATCGTCGCGTCGTCGAGGTCTTGTGGTGGCCACGGCGCGGACGCATCGCTCATCCGCACATCCTTCCACACCCTAGTAGCTAGACTAGCTAATTATCAGTTTGACTTGTAATGTCGATGCGGTCATGCCGCCTTCACCTCGAGAACCCTTGTGCGGCAGGCGATTCGTCCAGTCGAAGGGACCAGCACCATGGCCGCGACCTCCTCCGCCATGCCGCGCCACGGCGTGACCGGACAGCACACCGAGCGCGGTGTGCCGCACGGCGTCACCTCGATCACCCCGTACGTCGGTGTGGCCGACGTCGTGGCCGCCGCCCGCTTCTACAACGAGGTCTTCCACGCCCGGACGGTCACCCTGACCAGGCTCGGCGACCTCGTCATCCACGCCCAGCTCGACTTCGGAAACGGTCACCTCCACCTCGAGATGCCCGACCCCGCCGGTGGTGGACTGGCCGGTCCTCCCGCGGGCGGACCGGACCGGACCGCGTTCGCCCACTACTGCAAGGACGTGGAAGCGGTCACCGGACGAGCCGTCGCGGCAGGTGCGGAACAACTCGGTCCCGTCGTGGAGTTCCCGTCCGGTGACCGCTTCACCGCCGTGCGCGACCCGCACGGGGTGAGGTGGTCGATCACCTCCCGGGTCGCCGACCTCTCCGAGACCGAGAGCGCACGTCGCGTCGCGGAGTGGGCCGCCCGGCGCGCGGATCTCGCCGAATCCGCCGGCACGTCCTGAAAGCACCCTGAGGTCCCGGACCTACCCGTTGAAGGCCACGCCCGGCAGGCCCTGGCCCAGTCCGGGCAGCACCAGCACCGACCCGTTGAGCTGCCGTTCGGCCAGCGCCTCGTCCGGCAGCCCGACGCGCGCGGACGTGACGTAGAGGTCCGTGAAGTCCGGCCCGCCGAAGCAGCACGCCGTCGGGTTGTCGACGGGCAGCGCGATCTCGCGGTCGAGCTCACCGGCCGGCGTGTAGCGGCGCACGGCGTGCCCGCCCCACAGCGCGACCCACACGCACCCGTCGGCGTCGACGCACAGCCCGTCCGGCCAGCCGTCGGTGCCGCCGACGTGGGTGAGCGGGCGGCGGTTCGCAACGGTGCCGTCGGAGTTGTCGAAGTCGAGGACGTCGATGCGGCGGGTCGGGGTGTCGATGAAGTACATGAGCTTCGAGTCGGGGCTCCAGCCCACGCCGTTGCTCGTGTTCACCCGGTCCAGCACGACCTTCGCGGCTCCGTCACCCGTGACACGGGCGAGCCAGCCCTCGTCGGAGGCCTGGTCGTAGCGCATGGTGCCGGCCCACAACCGGCCCGCCGGGTCGATGCCCGCGTCGTTGCCGCGCACGCCGTCGCGGGCCCAGTAGACGAGCCACGTCTTGCCGCCGTCGCGGTCGATCAGCGCGACGCCGTCGCGCAGGTTGCAGACGATGCCGCCCTGCGCGCGGGGTTTCGCGGCACCCACGTGCTGGGGCACCACGAGCACCGCGTCGTCGTCCCGCGCGGGTGCGTAGCGGTGCACCTCGGAGGCGAGGATGTCCACCCACAGCAACGTGGAGCTGCTGTGGTCCCACGTCGGGCCCTCGCCGAGCTGGGCCGATGCGCGTACCGCCACTTCAATCGACACCCGATCACCTTATGTGCACGTACGCTGGAGGCGTGGACCGCACCACTGCGCTCGCGAAACGGGTCATCCCGCCGCACCCCGTGCTGTCGCTGCTCGTCGTGGCCGGGTTCGTCGGCGTCCTCTACGCCGTCGAGGCCTTCGACGTGGCCACCGGCGGCTCGCTGGAGGACGACGGCGTGCGGCCGCGCGACTTCGGCGAGTGGGACAACCTGCTGTGGATGCCGTTGATCCACGGCGACTGGAGCCACCTCACCGGCAACGCGGTTCCGTTGCTGCTGCTCGGTTTTCTCGCGAGCTCCGGTGGGTTGAAGCAGTTCTTCCAGGTCACCGCGGTCATCTGGCTCACCTCGGCGCTGGGCGTGTGGGTGTTCGGCAGCCCCGGCAGCCACATCGGCGCGTCCGGGCTGGTGTTCGGGTTCCTCGCGTTCCTGCTCGTGCGCGGGCTCTTCGCCAGGTCGTGGCTCCAGCTCGTCATCGCGGTCGGCGTGTTCGCGTTGTACGGCGCGGCGTTGTGGGGTGTCCTGCCCGGACAGCCGGGCGTGTCGTGGGAAGGCCACCTGTTCGGCGCAATCGGTGGAGTAATGGCTGCGTGGGGTGTCTCGCGCGACAACCGCAGGAGCAGTGCACCGGCTACATTCACGGCGTGACGATCGGGATCATGGACTCGGGCGTCGGAGGCCTCACGGTCGCCCGCGCGATCATGGACCAGTTGCCGGGCGAGTCGATCCACTACATCGGCGACACGGCGAACGGTCCGTACGGGCCGCTGCCGATCGCCCAGGCGCGCAAGCACGCGCTGGAGGTGTGCGACCGGCTGGTCGACGAGGGCTCGAAGATGCTCGTCATCGCCTGCAACACCGCGTCCGCCGCCTGCTTCCGCGACGCCCGCGAGCGCTACGACGTGCCGGTGGTCGAGGTGATCCTCCCGGCCGTGCGGCGCGCGGTGATGACGACGCGCAGCGGGCGCATCGGCGTGATCGCCACGGTCGGCACGATCAACTCGCACGCCTACCAGGACGCGTTCCAGGCGGCCCGCGACGCCACGGTGACGGCGGCGGCGTGCCCGCGGTTCGTCGACTTCGTCGAGCGCGGCGTCACCTCCGGCCGGCAGGTGCTCGGGCTGGCCCAGGCCTACCTGGAACCGTTGCAGCGCGCCGAGGTCGACACGGTCGTGCTCGGCTGCACGCACTACCCCCTGCTGACCGGCGTGATCCAGATCGTCATGGGCGAGCACGTGACGCTGGTGTCGAGCGCCGAGGAGACCGTGAAGGACGTCGTGCGGCTGCTGACCGAGCGGGACGAGTTCGCCACCGAACCGCCCGTGCACCGCGTGACGTGCACCGGTCCGCCGGAGCGGTTCGCGAAGCTCGCCGCCCGGTTCCTGCCGACCTTCGAACAGTGGGGCTGATGTGCTGCTGACCGTGCTCGGCTGCTCCGGCAGCATCCCGGGACCCGGCGCGGCGGCGTCGGGCTACCTCCTGGAGGCCGACGGGTTCACGCTGGCCCTGGAGTTCGGCAACGGGGTGCTGTCGCGGTTCCAGGAGGAACGCCCGCTGTTCTCGATGGACGCGCTGGTCCTCTCGCACCTGCACCCCGACCACTGCATCGACGTGTCGTCCCTCTACGTGGCGCGGAAGTACCACCCGTCACCGCCCGCCGGCGTGCTGCCGGTCCACGCGCCCGCCGAGGCGCACTCGCGGTTCGTCGCCGCCTACGCGCCCGACGCGGCCGAGCGGTCGTCGTTGGACTTCACCGACGTGTTCTCGTTCCACCCGCTCGGCGCTGCGGTCCACATCGGACCGTTCACCGTGGAGTCCGCTCTGGTGGCGCATCCCTGCGAGGCCTACGGGTTCCGCATCTCCTGCGGCGGCGCGTCGCTGGCCTACACCGGCGACAGCGGGCCGTGCGAGGCGCTGGACTCGCTGGCGGCGGGCGTGGACGTGCTGCTGAGCGAGGCGAGCTGGACGCACGCGCCGCACCGCCAGCCGGACCTGCACCTGTCCGGTCGGCAGGCGGGCGAGCTGGCGGCCCGCGCGGGCGCCGGGAGGCTGCTGGTCACGCACGTGCCGCCGTGGACGTCGCGGGAGGACGTGCTGAAGGAGGCCGAGTCGGCCTTCGACGGTCCGTGTGAGCTGGTCGTAGAGGGCGGCCGGTACGAGGTGGGGGAGCAGGCATGATCAACGTCGAGCGCGTCGGCGAGCACGAGTTCGTCGCGACGAACGACAGAGGCGCGTCCGTGCACATCGGCCGCAAGGGCCAGGAGGGCTCGTTCAGCCCGGTCGAGCTGCTGGTGGCGGCCGCGGCGGGCTGCGCGCTCGTGACGTCCGAGACGCTGATCTTGCGCCGCACCGGCACGGACGAGCTCTCCGCGGTCGCCGACGCCGTCCAGTCCGAGAGCGGCAACGAGGTGATCTCCATCCCCGTGACGCTCTCGTACGACCTGTCCGGCGTGGACGACCCGGAGGCGCTCGAAGTCGTCGTCCGGCGCGCCGTGGAGCAGTTCTGCACGGTCACGCGGACGTTGAAGCAGTCGGCGACGGCGCCGCTTCAGCTCCCCACGCCGCTCCAGACGGCGCCGGACCCGCTGTGACCGGCGCGCACGGTCTGCACCGTCGTCCCGATCGCGAGCAGCACCACCAGCACGGACACCACGACTGAGACCACCCGCCACGTCTTCGTGGTGGGTGCCTCCGCCTGCCGCTCCCGGTCCGCGAGCCTGCCCGCGACCAGCAGCGCGATCACCGCGACCCCGAACCCGAGCGCGATGGGCAGCAGCATGTCGCCCAGCTCGCCGTGGGCCTGGATGGCGGGGTTCTGCACACCGTTGCGCTCGAGCGCGCCCATCAGGTCCTCGCCGGCCTGCTTGGCCGCGGGAACAGCGGCGACACCGGCCAGCGTGACCCCGAGGACCGGCCACGCGTACCTGCGCCGCCAGCTCGGGACCAGCGCGACAGCGACCGCGCTGATGGCCGCGAGGGGCAGCAGCACGACCACCGCGTGCACCAGCAACGGGTGAAGCGGAATACCGTCGATCGTCAGCATGTCTCTCCCTACGCCATCGCGCCCCGCAGGGTTCATTAGGGTAGGGCCCGTGGTGCGAAGCGATGGCCGATACGACGACGTGTTGCGTGACATCCGAATCACGCGTGGATATCAGACCTGGCCCGCCGGCTCGGTCCTGATCGAGTTCGGGAACACCCGCGTGCTGTGCGCCGCGAGTGCCACCGAGGGCGTTCCCCGCTGGCGGCAGGGCTCCGGCCTCGGCTGGGTGACCGCCGAGTACGCGATGCTCCCCAGCGCCACGCACACCCGCAGCGACCGCGAGTCGGTGAAGGGCCGCATCGGCGGCCGCACGCACGAGATCTCCCGGCTCATCGGCCGCTCGCTGCGCGCGTGCATCGACCTGGCGTCGCTGGGCGAGAACACCATCGTCATCGACTGCGACGTGATCCAGGCCGACGGCGGCACCCGCACCGCGGCGATCACCGGCGCGTACGTGGCTCTCGCGGACGCGGTGACGTACCTCGGCGCGGCCGGCCGCCTGGCCGACCCCTCGCCGCTGTCCTGCGCCGTGTCCGCCGTCTCGGTGGGCGTGGTCGACGGCCGGGTCCGGCTGGACCTGCCGTACGAGGAGGACTCGCGGGCCGAGGTCGACATGAACGTCGTCGCCACCGACGCCGGCACGCTGATCGAGGTGCAGGGCACCGGTGAGGGCGCCACGTTCGCCCGGTCCACTCTGGACCGGATGCTGGACGTCGCGCTGCAGGGCTGCGCCGAGCTGAACCGCATCCAGGCCCGTGCCCTGGCCGAGCCGTACCCCGGCGTGCTGCCGGAGCCGAAGTCCGGTGGCAAGCGGTGAAGCTCCTCCTGGCCTCCCGCAACGCGAAGAAGCTCCGCGAGCTCCAGCGGATCGTCGTCGCGGAGAACCTGACGGGCATCGAGGTGCTGTCGCTCTCGGACGTGCCGGAGTTCCCCGAGGCGCCGGAGACCGCGCCGGACTTCGAGGGCAACGCGCTAGCCAAGGCCCGTGACGCCGCGGCCGCCACCGGACTGGTGTCGGTCGCCGACGACTCCGGGCTGGCCGTCGACGAGCTCAACGGCATGCCCGGAGTGCTCTCCGCCCGGTGGTCCGGCCGCCACGGCGACGACGACGCGAACCTGGACCTGCTGCTGGGCCAGCTCGGCGACGTGCCGGACGAGCGCCGTGGCGCGGCGTTCGTGTCGGTCGTCGCGCTCGTGGTGCCCGGCGGCGAGGAGGTCGTGGTCCGCGGCGAGTGGCGCGGCACGTTGCTGCGCGCGCGGCGCGGGACCGGCGGCTTCGGCTACGACCCGATCTTCGTGCCCGAGGGCTTCGAGATCACCTCGGCGGAGATGACCGCCGAGGAGAAGGACGCGGAGTCGCACCGCGGCCGCGCGTTGAAGCTACTGGTCCCGTACCTGCGCAAGCTCGGCTAGTTCAGGCCGCCGCGTGTGCGTGGGACGCGACCGACACCACGCACACGCCGGCCGCGATCAGGGCCATGCCGGTGAGCATCGCCAGGTTCAGCGGGTCCGCGAACAGGACGCGGCTCGTGAGGGCGACCAGGGCGATGCCCGCGCCCGCCCAGATCGCGTAGGTGATGGCGACCGGCAGGCCCATCCTGATCACCTGCGACTCCAGGTACAGAGCGGTGAGGAAGCCGACCGCCAGGCCGGCCACGGGCCACGGTTTCGTGAAGCCCTCGGAGTACTTGAGACAAAGGGTTGCGAAAACCTCCGCGCCCACGGCGGCGGAGAGCAGAATCCACTTCAGCATTGAATTTTCCCAGCACGAAATGCACGCAGCGTTGCGCATGCGTGTTTGTGTACGAACGGTTGATTGAGGGCGGAAAGCCCTGGTCAGCCGCCGCGCGTGGGGAAGTGGACGCGCAAGACGAAATCAGACGGGATGTCGGGACCGCGAGGTGCCGTCAAGCGACACACGGTGTATCACCCTCACCGGAACAAGGGGCGGCATTGTGCGCGCCCTGTCCTCGACCATACCCGAAGAAGTGGCCGCCGCCGCATGATCTGCGGCGGCGGCCACGTTTTTCGCGCGAAAGACCGCCTCAGGCGGGGAGCTCGCGCAGCAGCTTGGCGACGTGGCCGGTGGCGCGGACGTTGTACATGGCCTTGACGACCTTGCCGTCGGGACCGACGAGGAACGTCGAGCGGATGACGCCCTGGACGGTCTTGCCGTAGTTCTGCTTCTCGCCGAACGCGCCCCACTCGACGAGGACCTTCTTGTCCGGGTCGCCGAGCAGCGGGAAGGTCAGTCCCTCCTCGTCGCGGAACTTGGCGAGCTTCTCCTGCTTGTCGGGCGAGATGCCGACGACCTCGTAGCCCGAGTCGGCCAGAACGCCGAGGTTGTCGCGGAAGTCGCAGGCCTGCTTGGTGCAGCCCGGCGTGCTCGCGGCCGGGTAGAAGTACACGACCACGGACTTGCCGAGGTAGTCGGACAGGGACACGGGCTTGCCCTCGCTGTCGGGCAGCGTGAAGGCGGGCGCGGTGTCTCCGGGTTCGAGACGACTGGTCATGCCCGGAAGACTATTCCCGGGGCTACGCCTGGCCCGCGAAGACCGTGGGCGCGTCCTGGCCCTGTCCGCCCGGCTGGATGGTCAGCTGCATCTGCGCGGGCGACTCGGACACCGCGAACGCCAGCTGGATCTGCGTGTCGCGACCCGGCGGCACCTCGGCGACGGCCGCGGCGAGGCCGTTGAGGCCCTGCACGGAGTCCACCAGCTCGGCGGCGGGGGAGCCGTCGGCCGTGGCGCGCACGGAGAGCTGGGAGGGGCGGTAGGAGGCCTTGGAGCCGTTGTAGACGGTGATGGTGAAGACCGCGGTGCGCTTGGCCGGGGGGATCGCCGTCTCGGACGGAGACAGGGACCGGGGCGCGGACACCACGACGGACAGGCCGGAGGCCCACACGCGCTGGGTGCCGAACGCGGCTGCCTCGGACGCGCTGGGCGTCGCGGCGCGCTGTTCGACGGTCAGGTTCTCGTTCGGGGCAGCGGCGACTCCGGGGCCCGCACATCCCGCCACGGCCAGCAGCAGACACAGGCCCGCGGCCGATTTGGCGAACTTCACGAACTCCCCTTTCCCACCCCGGCGGTGGGTGTGTGCGACTCCCGTCAACTGTGACGGTGCCGAAGGGGGTGGGGCGAATGAAAGGGGCCTCTGAAGCGGACCTGGTGCAGGGCCGTGGCCTACTCGTGATGGGCGGCGTGGGCGGCGCCACAGAGTGCGCCGGCCCCACGCCGTCCTGGCGGCGAACCGCCGGGTGAAGCTAGGGAGCGCGTCGGGGGGCGTGCGCGCTCACACCGATCATCGCCTACCGCCCGTCTGGCGCTACAAGCGGAGCCGATAATCACCCGTTCAGAGCAGTGGTAGTCGTACGAAACGTGAAGCTCAGGCGTGAGCGACTCACGTCCGCGCGGCTGAACGGCCCAGTGACGGCGTCCGTTCGGCGATCCCGCTGAGCAGTTCGAACGAACGCAGACGGTCATCATGGCCGTGGACGATGGTCGTCACCATGAGCTCGTCGGCCGCCGTCGACTCCACCAGCTCGTCGAGCCCGGCGCGGACCGTCGAGGGGGAACCGATGACCTGGGTGGCCATCCGGTCCTCGATCACCAGCTCGTCGATCTCGGTGTACGGGTAGTCCGCGGCCTCCTGCGGGGTCTCCAGCGGACCGGGGCGGCCCTGCCGCAGCCGCACGAAGGAGAGCGCTCCCGGGCCCGCGATCCAGCGGGCCTGCTCGTCGGTGTCGGCCACGATCACCGAGGCGCAGACCATCGCGTAGGGCTCCTGGAGGACCTCCGACGGCCGGAAGTTCCGCCGGTACAGCTCCAGCGCGGGCAACGTGTTCTGCGCGCTGAAGTGGTGGGCGAACGCGAACGGCAGCCCCAGCAGGCCCGCGGCCTGCGCGCTGTAGCCGGACGAGCCGAGCAGCCAGATCGGCGGCTTGTTGCCCGCGGCCGGCACGGCGTTGAGGTCGGCGGTGCCCTCGAAGTACTTGATCAGCTCGGTCAGCTCCTGCGGGAAGTTCTCCGCGGACAGACCGGCTTCCGTGCGCCGCAGCGCCCGCGCCGTCTTCTGGTCCGTTCCCGGCGCGCGGCCGATGCCGAGGTCGATGCGGCCGGGGTGCAGGGCCTCGAGCATGCCGAACTGCTCCGCGACGACCAACGGGGCGTGGTTGGGCAGCATGACGCCGCCCGAACCGACGCGGATCGTCGACGTGGCGTCCGCGACGTGCCCGATCAGGACCGCGGGCGCCGACGACGCGATGCCGGGCATGTTGTGGTGCTCGGCGAACCAGTAGCGGTGGTAGCCGAGGCGTTCCGCCTGCTGAGCGAGCTCCCGCGAGTTCCGCAGCGCGGTCGTCGCATCCGCTCCCGACGTGATCGGGGCGAGGTCGAGAACGGACAGAGGGATCTCACTGAGACGGCTCATACATCGATCAACACCGATACTTCGTGACTTCTTCCGTGAGCCGGGTAACTCGTTTCGCGGCCTGGTCGTAGGTCGTGCCCTCCGGGTGCAGCGTCAGGACCGCGACGATGCTGAACCCGCACGTCCCGGACGTGTGCATGGCCGGCGACTTCGTGTCGAGCTCCCACTGGACGCGCGGGCGCGGCCGGTCGACGCACGGCTTCACCGGGTCGCCGAACCCGGACCAGCCCTGCTTGAACGCGGGCCACCACGTCGCGGACGGCAGCCCGAACGACTGGTCGAACCCGTCCGAGGCGCACTTCTCCGCCCGGTGCAGGTGTCCCATGATCGTGAACCGCACCTTCGGCGCCGCCTTCTCCAGCAGGTACCGGTAGATCTTCACGACGTCGTACGCGCTCACCGCCGTGTAGCCCCACTTGCCCCTGTTCTCCGGCGGCAAGGTGTCCTCGAGACCGAGGCGTTCGGCCGTGCGCACGACGACCTGCTCCCAGCCGTTCTCGACCCACAGCTCGCTCGCGGAGTAGTCGTCGCTCACGCGCAGCATCGGTTCGATGCGCGGGTCGTCGCCGCGCGTCTCCAGCTGCTCGATCGCGATCAGGATCTTCACCAGCGAGGCGGACCTGATCGGCTTGTGGACGTCCCGTCCGGACACGGTGTGCGTGATCCGGTCGTAGACGGCGTAGGAGGCGGTCGTGGTGGGAACGGGTGCCGCCAGAAGTGCCATCGTCAGCAGAAGGTGCACGACCCCGGAAGCTAGCGGTTCGGCGACGTGCCCGTCGTGTCGGTCACACACCAGGAAGAACCGTGATTTCCCCGCTGTTGTCCGTGGTGTGACGGATGTGGTGGTGATCGGCGCGGGACAGGCAGGCCTGTCCGCCTCGTACTTCCTGCGGCGCCGCGGTGTCGACCACGTGGTGCTGGACGCGAACGACGCCCCCGGCGGCGCGTGGCTGCACCGCTGGCCCTCGCTGCGGATGCGGACCGTGCACGGCATCCACGAACTGCCCGGCATGCCGTTCGAGCAGCCCGCGCCCGACGAGCGCGCCAACGAGGCGATCCCGTCGTACTTCGCGCGCTACGAGGCGTTGTACGACCTGCCCGTGGTGCGCCCGGTGAACGTCACGCAGGTGTCCGACGACGGCCCGCTGTTGAAAGTCGAGACCTCGCAAGGCGTCTGGACCACACGCGGCCTGATCAACGCGACCGGCACGTGGCGACGCCCGTTCTGGCCGCACTACCCAGGCCAGGAGACGTTTCGCGGTCGGCAGTTGCACACCGCCGACTACCAGGGCCCTTCCGCCTTCGCCGGCAAGCGCGTCGTGGTCGTGGGCGGCGGGGCGTCGGCCACCCAACTGCTCATGGAACTGGCCCCGCTCGCCGCGGAGACCCGCTGGGTCACGCGACACGAACCGGTGTGGCGGGAGGGCCCGTTCACCGAGGACTACGGCCGCTGGGTGGTCGGCATGGTCGAGGAACGCGTCCGCGCGGGCCTGATCCCGCGCAGCGTCGTCAGCGTGACCGGCCTGGCGCTGACCGACCAGACCCGCGAGGCGATCGCGTCCGGGGTGCTGGACCGCCGGCCGATGTTCACCCGGATCACCCCGACCGGCGTCGAGTGGGAGTCCGGCGAACACTTCGACGCCGACGTGATCCTGTGGGCCACCGGGTTCCGCCACGACCTCGACCACCTGGCACCGCTGCACCTGCGCGCCGCGGGCGGCGGGATCCAGGTCGACGGGACGCGGGTGGTGTCGGACCCGCGCATCCACCTCGTGGGGTACGGGCCTTCGGCGAGCACGATCGGGGCCAACCGGGCGGGCCGCGCCGCGGTGCGGGAGTTGGTGGGGCACTTGGGCATCGGGAGCTTGGCGGCCGCGCGGTAGGGCGCGTGCGAGGCGGCTGGAGGCTGCTTGGGGCTGGGGAGCGCTCCTTTCGCGAGTTGAGAGCAGTGGGGGCCAGCGGGGCGTTCCGGGGCTGGTGGTGGTTCGGATGGGCCGCAGGGATAGGCGTGGCGCCTGGGTGCGGCTGTGTGGCGCGTGGGGACGTTGGGGGAGCGCTCCTTTCGGGGTGGAAGGCAGGCGGCCGCAGGCGGGGTCGAGCCGTGGGGACAAGTGCGGTGCCGGCGGACCGTGGGCTGCGGGTGGATGGTTGCTGTGCTGCGTGTGTGGTGTGCGGGACAGCGAGCTGAGGGCTGGGCGTCGCGTGCGGCTGGGGCGCGGTGCGGTTCTGCGGGGCGTGTCGTGCGTCCGCTGCCAGGTCCTGCGGCGGCAGGACCGGACGTCGAGCGTGTGCCAGGCCGTGCGCCGGCGACACATACCACCGCCGGGACCGCATCAACTGCGTGAGGCGGCGCGCCTCTTCGACACGCGGACCGCCACGAACACGCCGACCGCTACCACCGCCAGCACCAGGACCGCCGTCGACGCCAGGCCCACGTACTGCTCGACCAGGTGCCAGTTGTCGCCCAGCAGGTAGCCCGCGAGGATCAGCGCCGTGTTCCACAGCAGGCTGCCCGCGGCGGTGTAGGCGACGAACGGTGCTAATCGCATGCGTTCCACGCCGGCCGGGATCGAGACCAGGCTGCGGAACACCGGGACCATGCGGCCGAAGAAGACGGCGCGGTAGCCGTTGCGCAGGAACCAGGCCTCCGTCCTGTCCACATCGGACACGCGGACGAGCGGCATGCGCTCGGCGACGCGGCGGACTCGGTCGCGGCCCAGCAGGGCGCCCACCCAGTACAGCAGCAGCGCGCCCGCCACCGAGCCGAACGTGGTCCAGAGGATGGCGTCGAGCAGCGACATCTTGCCCTGGCCCGCGGTGAACCCCGCCAGCGGCAGGAAGACCTCGCTGGGCAGGGGCGGGAACAGGTTCTCCAGCGCGATGGCGAGGGCCGCTCCGGGGGCGCCGGCCGTCTCCATCAGGTCGGTGACCCAGTCGACCAAGTTCATGGCTTCCACGCTACGGACGGCGCCGGGGTGTGACATGGGGGTTCTCCCCACAGTTCGGGTGGGGGAGACCCCACCCCGGGATTGCGGGAAACCACAACAGCGGGAAACCACAACAGCGGAAACCGCGAGCGGGCGTCGCCGGGTCCTCAGAGGACGAGCGAGGGCGCCGCCCGCGGCACCGCACCGCGAACGCGCTGATCGATGAGGTCGGGGGGACTCGAACCCCCACTGGCTGGGACCTAAACCCAGTGCCTCTGCCAATTGGGCTACGACCCCTCGCGGGGAAGCCTATCGGCCCCCCGCGCACCCCCTCTGCCGGGTCGCTCGAAGCCGCGACCGGGGCCGTCCACTACGGTTGGTGGCAGAACCGCTGCTAGGAGGACATGTGGCTCGCGATCCCGACACCATCCAGCGCGAGATCGAACAGGCTCGCACCGCGCTGGCCGCCACCCTGGACGAGCTCAGCGAGCGCGCCAACCCGCAGAAGCTCGTCGAGCAGGGCAAGGCGTCCGTGCTCGACGTGCTGAGCCGGCCCCAGGTCAAGTACACGTTGATCGCGGTCGGCGCGGTGGTCGGCTTCGCGCTGGTCCGCAAGCTGTTCCGCTAGTCCGCGTCCCCCCGGGGCCCGGACTGGGCGTGCACCAACGGCAGGAGCACCTGCTCGACGACCTTCTCCACGAACGGCTCGTCGAGCGGGTCGCCGGTGAGCATCAGCCGGTAGATGAGCGCGGCGCCCGCGATCTCCACGGCCATGCCGCGCGGCGCGTCGGCCCGCAGCTCGCCCCGGTCCGCAGCCCGGTCGAGGATCCCGCGCAGCACGTCGCGCTGCGAGATCAGGAACGTCTCGCGGAACGCCGTCGCCAGCTCGGGCTCGTGGGGCAGCTCGCCCACGAGGGCCTGGGCCGCCTTGCCGATCGGTCCGGAGAGGAACGCGGCGAACGACGAGAGGAACTCGCGCAGGTCGCCGGCGAGCGAGCCGGTGTCCGGTGCCGCGAGGTTCTGCGTGGCGAGCTGGGTGCACGTGTCGATCACGAGATCGAGCTTCGACTCCCAGCGCCGGTAGATCGTGGCCTTGCCCGCCCTCGCGCGGGCCGCCACGGCGTCCATGGTGAGGGCCCGGTACCCGACTTCGGCCATCACCTCGAGCGCTGCCTGACGTAACGCCTCGTCCCTGCTGGCGTCGCGAGGGCGGCCCCGCTGGGGGGTCCTGCCCTCGTTGAACGCCGTCGTCGACACGGCCATGCCACCTCCTCGTGCCAGGGCACGGCTATGCGTGTCTCCCCGCCCCTTTGGCGGAACATCCTAGGCGTGTCGCCCACGTCGTAGGGGCGGCAGCACCGGGTTGTTGCTTCCTGGTGTAGTTAGTTGGTTCTTGCGCGATATGGCCTGTGGTCAGGACGTCTGAGCTGCGACGACGTGACGGAACGATCCGGGAAAGCGCTTTTCGTCGCATGCTCCGTCTCGCTTGGCGCGTCGTTCTCGCCGAGAGCCGGGACATGACTTGTAACGCAGGTCACATCCGGGTGCGGGCGATGGCGAGCTGGGTCATGTAGCGCTTCACGATCCGTCCACCGAACCGCGTGTCGATCAACGCCGCGATGTCCGCCACCAGCCGGTCGCGGTCCGGCAGCGCGATGTGGTTCGAGTAGGTCAGGAGCAGGTCCACGTACGACTCGCTGGTGTAGGCCCGGTCCCACTCGTAGCGGTGGAACTCCGGCTCGTCGAAGAGAGCGCTCTCGTCGAACTCGCAGGGGATCTCCGCGGCGTCCGGCTGCCGGAAGCCGGGTGGCGTGTCCGGGTCCCACCGCTCGTAGACGTCCTGCACCTCGGCGAAGAACCGGTCGGTGCCGCCGGCGACGTGGTGCGTGGAGATCACCGCCAGCGCGCCGCCGGGGCGCAACGCCGCGGCGCACCGGGCCATCCTGGTCGCGGGGTCGAGCCAGTGGAACGCCGTCGCGGACACGACGAGGTCGAACGGTTCCGGCGGCAGCGGCCAGACGTCGAAGTCGGCCACGACCACGTGCGCGGCCGGCACGTGCGCCCGCGCGACGGCGGCCAGCGACGGGCTCAGCTCGACCGCCGTCACGTCACCCAGCGACGTCAGCGGCAGCGTCGCCTGCCCCGTGCCGGGGCCGATCTCCAGGACGCGCGGCCCGCTCAGCCGCGTGAACAGCTCGGCGGGGTAGCCCGGACGCGCCCGGTGGTAGCGGGCGGCGTCCTCTCCGAACGTGGTGCGCAGGCGCTCGCGGTCGGTCATCCGCCGAATTCAAGCGACCGCGACGGCAGCGCGTCCATCCCGTTTCGCGCGAAGCCCGCCCACAGGCCCCGGACGGTCCGCGCCAGACCGGGGTCCGGCTCCCGGCCCGCGAGCATGCCCGCGCCCGCCCAGCCCTCCGGGTCGAACACGAACGGCAGCTCCATGCAGTGGCACGCGCCCAGAGGGGCGCCTTCGGGCCGCCACGCGAAGTTGTAGGTGGCGGCCTGCCCGCCCGCCGCCGTCCAGTCCTCCGCCAGCTGACGGGCCGGACCCGCGAAGACCAGCTCCGTCACGGCCTCCCAGTGCTCCCGGCTCGGCACGTACGGGCTGCCGTCGTCGGCGGTGTGCCCGACGAGCAGCTCGACCCGCGCCGCCGTGGCGGCCAGGTCGGCGTCGGTCAGCTCCGGGGCGAACGGCATGCCGCCGGACGTGGAGAACCGCGGCCCCACGTCGGCGATGGCGGCCTGCTGGACCGCCAGCACGTCCTCCACCGGCGTCGAAGCGTCGACGGACACGAGCTCCCGCAACGCCTTCGCCATGGCGGGACGGTCGGGGCCGCGGGTGCCCAGCGGCGCGCTCTGCAGGATCGCGCGGTGGAACAGGTCCTCCGTGTCGGTGAGCATCAGCGCGTACACCGAGTCTGCGCCCGCGGACTGCCCGAACGCCGTGACGTTCGCCGGGTCGCCGCCGAACACGGCGATGTTGTCCCGCACCCACCGCAGCGCCGCGAACTGGTCGAGCAGGCCGAGGTTGTCCCGCAGGTACCCGAAGACGCCGAGCCGGTAGCTGACGCTGACGACCACGACCCCCTCGGACGCCAGCAGCGACGCCTCGTACTTCGTGGACTCACCGCTGCCCGTCACGTAGGCGCCGCCGTGGAACCACACCATCACCGGCAGCCCGGAGGCGTCCGCGGGAGCCGTCACGCTCAGCACCTGGCAGTGCTCGTCGAACTCCAGCCCGTCGACCGAGCTGCCGACCACCGACGCGAGCGCCGACGGCGGCTGCGGGCACGCCGGGCCGCGCGTGACCGCGTCGCGCCCACCGTCCCAGGCGAACGGTTCGGGCTTCTCGAAACGGGCGGCCGTCGCGTATCGGATGCCCCGCGCCCGCACGAGCCCATCGGTGTTGATCAGCACGTTCCCGATCCTAGGCACCGGGTAACCAATTCCACAGCCTCTCGATTCGGCGCGAGCGGCCCGGCAGGAGCACGATGCAGTGGTCATCGACCAGAAGGAGGAACCCGGTGCGGGCTACGACGATCTACGGCACCCGTGACATCCGCGTGGAGGAGGTGCCCGACGCGGCCGTCGTGGAGCCCACCGACGTCGTCGTGCGGGTCGAGCTCGCGTGCATCTGCGGCAGCGACCTGTGGGCGTACCGGGGCGTCGCCAAGCGCGAGGGCGGGCAGCGGATCGGGCACGAGTTCCTCGGCATCGTCGAGGAGGTCGGCACCGAGGTGCGGTCCGTCAACGTCGGCGACCGCGTCATCGCGCCGTTCGTGTGGAGCGACGGCACCTGCGCCTACTGCCAGGCCGGGCTGCAGACGTCGTGCCTCAACGGCGGGTTCTGGGGCAGCAAGGGCAGCGACGGCGGCCAGGGCGAGGCCGTGCGCGTGCCGCTGGCCGACGGCACGCTGGTCAGGGTGCCCGCGGACGCGCCGGCCGAGCTGCTGCCCGCGTTCCTGAGCCTGTCCGACGTCATGGGCACCGGCCACCACGCCGCGCTCGGCGCCGGTGTGCAGCCGGGCAGCACCGTGGCGGTCGTCGGGGACGGCGCGGTCGGCCTGTGCGGCGTGCTCGCGGCCAAGCGGCTGGGTGCCGAGCGGATCATCGCGCTGGGCCGCCACGAGGACCGCGCGAAGGTCGCGAAGCTCTTCGGTGCCACGGACCAGGTCGCCGAACGCGGTGACGCCGCGGTCGAGCGCATCAAGGAGATGACCGGCGGCCTCGGCGCGTCGAGCGTCCTGGAGTGCGTCGGCACCGAGCAGTCGTGGCAGACCGCGATGGGCATCGTCCGCGACGGCGGCCGGATCGGGTACGTCGGCGTGCCGCACGAGATGCCGGGACTGCCGCTGGGCAAGCTGTTCGGCCGCAACATCGCGATCGGCGGCGGTGTCGCGCCCGCGCGGGCGTACCTGCCGGAGCTGCTGGCCGACGTGCTCGCGGGACGAATCGACCCCGGTCCCGTGTTCGACCGGACGGTCTCGCTCGCCGACATCGCCCAGGGCTACCAGGCGATGGACGAGCGGACCGCCCTCAAGGTCGTCGTGAAGCCGTAGTCACTTCGCTGCCGTGAGCACGTAGTCCTCGGCGCGCACGCGCTTGGTCCGCATCCAGTACCGCCAGGTGAAGCCCGGCCACACGGTGCGGTTCAGGCCCTGCGCGTCGAGGTACCAGCTCTTGCACCCGCCCTGGGTCCAGACGCCCTTGCTCAGCTTGCCCTGGATCTCGGCGTTGAACTCCTGCTGGGCCTCCAGCCGCACGTCGAGCTCCGCTGCGCGGTGTGTGTCGAGGAGCTCGAGGCACTGCGAGATGTACCGGATCTGCGACTCGATCATGAAGACGACCGAGTTGTGGCCGAGTCCGGTGTTGGGGCCCAGCAGGAAGAACAGGTTGGGGAAGCCCGAGACCGTGATGCCGAAGTAGGTCTCGATCCCCTTCTCGCGCCACTGCTTCGCGAGGTCGACGCCGCCCTTGCCCTGGATGTCCAGGTAGTCGAACGAGTCGACGACGTGGAAACCGGTGCCGTAGATGATGACGTCGACCTCGTGCTCGACGCCCGCGCTGTCCACGATGGACTTCTCGCGGACCTCGGAGATCTTGTCCGTCACCAGCTCGACGTTCGGGCGGCTGAGCGCGGGGTAGTAGTCGTTGGAGATCAGCACCCGCTTGCAGCCCATCGTGTAGTCGGGCTTGAGCCGGCGCCGCAGCTCCGGGTCCGGCACCTGCTTCTTCATGTGCCGCAACGCGACGCCCTGCGCGAACTGCATGATCTTCGGGTTGACCGCGAAGCCCAGTGCCGACGACTCGCGCACCCAGTAGACGAAGTCGCGGTAGAGCCGCTGCGTGAAGGGCAGGGCGCGGAACAGCTTCTGCTCGCGGCCGGTGATCTCGCGGTCCGCCTTGGGCATGATCCACGGCGGTGTGCGCTGGAAGATCTTCAGCGACCCCACCCGGCCCGCGATCTCCGGCACGAACTGGATCGCGGACGCGCCCGTGCCGACCACCGCGACCCGCTTGCCCGTCAGGTCGAGGTCGTGGTCCCACTGGGCGCTGTGGAACGCGCGGCCGGTGAACTTCTCGATGCCCGGCAGTTCCGGGACGTTCGGGATGTGCAACGCGCCGACGCCCCCCACCAGGGCCCGGGCGGTGTAGGTGTCGCCCTGCTCGGTGGTGACGTGCCAGCGCTTGGCCTCGTCGTCCCACCGCGCACCGGAGACCTTGGTGTCGAAGCGGATGTGCGGCCGCAGCCGGTACTTGTCGGCGACGCGCTGCAGGTAGTCGAAGATCTCGCCCTGCCGCGCGAACATCCGCGACCACTTCGGGTTCAGCTCGAACGAGAACGAGTACATGTGCGACGGCACGTCGCACGCGCAGCCGGGGTAGGAGTTGTCCCGCCACGTGCCGCCGAGGTCGGCCGCCTTCTCGAGCACCACGAAGTCGCGCTCGCCGCGCCGCCTCAGCTCCACGGCCATGCCCAGGCCGGAGAAGCCGGTGCCGATGACGAGCACTTTCGTCTCTCGGTGCATGGGGAAGTCCCTCCGCTCGCGGTGGCTACTTCGCAGTAGGTTACTCGAAGTAAGTTACGAGCGGTAGACTCCGTTCGTGACTGCTCCGCGGCGCCGCATGCCCAAGGCCCAACGCATGGCGCAGATGCTCACCGTCGCCGAGGAGATCTTCGCCGAGCAGGGGTATCTGGCCACGTCCATGGACGAGATCGCCGAACGCGTCGGGGTCTCGAAGCCGATGCTCTACGAGTACTTCGGCTCGAAGGAGGGCCTGCTCATCGGCTGCATCCACCGCGCGCGCACGGAGCTGCGCGAGAAGACGGCGGCGGCCATCTCGGGCGCGACGGGCGCCGAGGAGTTCCTGCGGCTGGGACTGCGGGCGTTCTTCGAGTTCATCGTCGACCACCAGCGGTCCTGGGCGCTGCTGCGGCAGGAGGCGGCGATCGCGGTGCCGTCGGCGCAGGAGGAGGTCGAGGGGATCCGGCAGCAGCAGACGGACATGATCGGGTCCGTGCTGGTGTCGTTCGCGCCGGAGATCGACCCGCTGGAGGCGGAGGCCTTCGCGGAGATCGTCGTCGGGGCGTGTGAACGGCTCGCCGTGTGGTGCGAGCGCAGGCCCTCGGTGGGGCCCGCGCTCGCGACCGACTACGTGATGGCCGTGGTCTGGCCGGGCGTCGCGGACAGGCTCGGAGAGGCTAGCTCGCTGCCCGGACCCGCTCGGCGCGCATAGCGGTCACCGCGGGCAGGTCCAGCGGCGCGACCTTCGTGCCGGTGGCCCACTCGATCAGCATGTCCGCGAGCGCCGGGTTGCGCGGCAGCACCGGGCCGTGCAGGTAGGTGCAGACGATCCGGCCCTGGACTGCGCCCTCGACGCTGCCGTCGTTGCCGGTGCCCACCTTGACGTGCGCGAGCGGCCGGGCGGCCGGGCCCAGCAACGTGCGGCCCTGGTGGTTCTCGAACCCGGTCAGCGGCCCCGCGAACAGGCCGTCGGCCGGCTCGGCGATCACCTCGCCGATCGCCCGGCTGCCGCCCGCGTGGGACGTCGAGTCGATCAGGCCCATGCCGGGGTGCGTGAC
>NZ_DASVFL010000406.1:0-49455 GCF_036380075.1 Lentzea sp.
TGCGGTTGAGGAAGGGAGCGACCGGGGTGGAAAGCGGCGGGCAGAAGACGGAAGTAGTAGGGCGGCAGCACGGTGGCAGCGGCAGGTGGGGAACCGCGGAGGCGTGAGCGGAGGGCGCAAAGCCTTCGGTGGCAGCAACACCGGCGGCGGCAGTTGGCGGGTGGCGGGCAGGGAGCGGCAGGTGGCGGCGGCTGGGCGCGAGCGGGGGGTGGGGTAAGGATGGAAGGAGCAGGGCGAAAAGCGCGGAGGGTGGCAGCGATGAGGCGGCGGGTCGGGACGGTGGAGAGGTAAGTGGCGGGCGGAAGCGGTGGGGTGGGCCGAGTCAGCAGCCGCAAGGTGGCAGCGGCAGTCGGGGAACGGCGGAGAGGTGAACGACGGGCGTGAAACCCCTTAGTAACAACAACAAACGGAGGCGACGGCTGGCTGCGGCAGCGGCTGGCCGCGAAAGGGAGGCGGCTGCTGGACGTGGTAGGTGGCGGCGGCGCTCTCGCGATCGGTGCAGGGGCCGGCACGGGTTGGCAGCGGCGAGCCGTTGCCGGGCAGACGTTCCTGCCTGGCAACGGCTCCGCCCTCGACCATTCGCCTGAACTGCTGCGCTGATCTACGGCATTCGCTGCGCCGCCTCACTCACCGGCCGCCGTCCCCACCGGCAGCTACCCACACCCGCCTCCCTCAAAGGGGGCCACCCTCACTGGCAGCTCGCCCACTGAACGCCCCGCCTGGCCCCACTGACCACCTCCCTCAGCGGTCGCCGCGCTCACTGGGTGTGCGGCCACCGTCCGTGCGCCCACTGGCCGTCTCCTCGCCAGCCGCCTCGCCCATCGGCCAACTCCCTCGACGGCCAGCTCCGCTACTTGCCGACCCTCCCCTACCCTGCGGGCGAGGCGGTCAGGCTGCTTTCAGGGACCAGAGGGTTTCCTCCGAGACCTTCCACAGTTGGGCGGCCGACTCGCTGTCCTGGGCGTAGGGGGCCACGCCTCGCAGATGGGAGTCGCCCTCGACCGGGGACGCTTCGTCGCAGTCCTCGAAGTAGCGGCCCGAGATGCCGGCCAGCAGGGGTGTGGTGGCCACGACGAGGGTGGTCGCGGCGCCCTGCTCCGGGGTTTTGACGCGGCGGGTGGCCGCGGCGCCGCTCTGGCGGATGCGGGCCTGCAGTTCTTCCTGCGTGAGGTGGCGTTGGAGGTTGGTGGCGATGCTGCCGGGCATCAGGGCGTTCATCGTGATGCCCTCGGAGGCCCAGCGGGCGCCGGCTTCCACGCCGAAGAGGATGTTGGCGGTCTTGGACTGGCCGTAGGCCTGCCAGCGGTCGTACTCGCGGTGGGCGTAGTGGAGGTCGTCGAAGACGACGTCGCTCATCAGGTGGGCCGACGAGCTCACGTTCACCACGCGGGCGCCTTCGGCTCGCATCGAGTTGAACAGGCCCAGGGTCAGGGCGAAGTGGCCCAGGTGGTTCGTGGCGAACTGGAGCTCCCAGCCCTCCGGCGTGCGGGTCAGCGGGGTGGCCATCACGCCCGCGTTGTTGACCAGCAGGTGCAGCGGGCCGTCCCAGTTGCGGGCGAAGGCCCGCACCGAGTCCTGCGAGCTCAGGTCGAGGCGCGCCACCGAGATGTGCTTGTTGCCGGTGGACCTCGCGAGCGACGTGGCGACCCGCTGGCCCGCGTCGACGTCGCGGGCCGCGATGGTGACCTCGGCGCCGGCCACGGCCAGGGCGCGGACGGTCTCCACGCCGATGCCCGAGGCGCCGCCCGTCACGACGGCGCGGCGGCCCGCGAGGTCTGCCACCCGCGCCACTTCCAGCGCGGTGGTCTCGAAGCCGTACCCAGTCTTGATCATGCCTGCACCTTCAGCGTTTCCTCGGAGACCTTCCACAGCTGGGCGGCGGCCTCGGGGTCGGCCGCATAGGCGGCCAGGCCGTTGGTCATGCCCTCGGCGTGCGGGACAGCCTCGTTGCAGTCTTCGAAGTAGAGGCCCGAACGGCCTTCCACCAGGGGTGACACCGCGAGCACGAGGGTGGTGGCCGCGCCCTGCTCCGGCGTCTTGAACGTCATCGGCCTGTCGCCGCCGCGCAGCCGGCGCCGCTCGGCGAGCTCCTCCGGCGTGATGTGGCGCTGCAGCGCCGTGAGGATGCCGCCCGGCATGAGCGCGTTCATCGTGATGCCCTCGGAGGCCCAGCGCTTGCCCGCCTCGACGCCGAACAGCACGTTCGCCGTCTTCGACTGGCCGTACGCCTGCCAACGGTCGTACTCGCGGCGCTCGAAGTGGATGTCCTCGAACACCACGGGGCTCGACAGGTGGCCGGCCGAGCTCACGTTCACGACGCGGGCGCCCTCGGCGCGCAGCGCGTCGAACAGGCCCAGCGTCAGCGTGAAGTGGCCGAAGTGGTTCGTGGCGAACTGGAGCTCCCAGCCCTCCGGCGTGCGGGTCAGCGGGGTGGCCATGACACCCGCGTTGTTGACCAGCAGGTGCAGCGGCCCGTCCCAGGCCCGCGCGAAGGCCTGCACGGACTTCTGCGACGTCAGCTCCAGCGGCGCCACGAGGATCCTCTGCGAGCCCGTGGCGGCGGACAGCTCGGCGGCGACGCGGCGGCCCGCCTCGACGTCGCGCGCGGCGATGGTGACCTCGGCGCCCGCGGCGGCCAGCGCCCGCACGGTCTCGACGCCGATGCCGGACGCCCCACCGGTGACCACGGCGCGACGGCCGGAGAGGTCGACGCCCTCGACGACCTCGAGCGCGGTGGTCCCGAAGCCGAACGGCGTGGTGATGCGCTCGCTCATCTGATTTCCCCAACCTTGTCGTACACTGAAACGGAGGTGCCTCCGGTTCGGGTTCCACCGTAAGCGGAGGAGCCTCCGGTTAGCAAGTGATGTACCCCATAGGAGTGATGAAGTGCGTGCTGACGCGGTCCGGAACCGAGGGCTGCTGATCGAGGTGGCGCTCGACGCGTTCACCCACCACAAGGACGTGACCCTCGGCGCCATCGCCAAGCAGGCCGGCGTCGGCATCGGCACGCTCTACCGGCACTTCCCCACCCGCGAGGCGCTGATCGAGGCGGTCTACCGCACGGAGCTGGAGAAGCTCTGCGACGCGGCGCCCGAGCTGCTGGAGACCCACGGGCCGGAGGCGGCGCTGCGGGAGTGGATGGACCGCTTCATCGACTACGCGGCGACGAAGCAGGACCTCAAGGAAGCGCTCCAGGCCGTGATCGCCATGGGCGTGAACCCGTTCGAGCACAGCCGCGCGAAGCTCACCGAGGCCGTGAGCGGCCTGCTGACCCCGCTCGGGGCGCGGACGGAGCCGCTGGACCTGATGGCGCTGCTGGTCGGCGTCGCACAGAACGGCGACCCGGACCAGGCGAGGCGGATGCTCGACCTGATCATGGACGGGATCCTCCACGGCGCTGCCGCTCGAACCGCTCCACCAGCACCGGGGCCTCGTTGAGCAGGAACGTGTAGAAGTCGCGCATGTACTCGAGGCGGTCCCGCGCGTGACCGGGCCCGACCGCCTCGACGCCCTTCTCCACCGCGCGCAGCACGTCGTCGACGACCGAGTGCTGCCTTGAGTACAGCGTCGTCCAGGCGTTGTCCCGCACGCGGAAGTGTTCGCGCCGGCTGCCCGCGACGTGGATCCGCTCGATCAGCCCCATCTGCGCGACCATCTTCACCGCGCCGGACACCGATCCCGCGCTCACCCCCAGCTCGTCGGCGAGCTCGCCGGCCGTCAGCGACTCCTGCTCGGTGAACATGAACGCCGACAGCACGCGCGCGCCCATCCGCTGCATCCCGGCCCCGACGAGGCTGAGCGCCAGCTGCTCGGCGGCCTGCCTGCGATCTGTCTCGCGCGTCACAGCATCCCTGTCTTCAGAAATTTCTGAACGTTCGCTAGCCTCGATCCTAGGGGAAGGGGCTGGTCATGGCCACAGCACTCGTCGTCGGCGCCGGCGTCTCCGGGCTCGCGACCGCACTCCGGCTGACCCGCAGCGCGTGGGACGTGGTGGTGCTCGACCACGGCCCGCACCACGAGACCGCCCCGATCACCGGCCCGGACCGCCACGCCGCGAAACGGCTCGCCGCGCTGCCCTGCCCGCTGCACTACGAGACCCGCCGCAGCACCGTCACCGCGCTGCGCCCCGACCGGTTCGGCGTCACGGTCTCGTTCCACGACCACGAGGACGAGTGGTTCGACGTCGTCGTGTGCGCCCAGCCCTGCTGCGCGGCGGAGCGATTACCCGGCCTGCGCCTGCTGTCGTGGTCCCGCGACCACGTGGCACTGCTGTACCGCGCGGTGCAGGACACGGGCATCCCGCTGTGCGCCGCCGAGCTCCTCGCCGACGCGTTCGACATCCACACCGACGACCACGCGGCCCTCGCCTGGTGGGAAACGACGTTGAAGCCCCACGTGCGGCAGGCCTCCCCGTGCCGGCAGCTCGACCGGACCTCCCCGGGAAACCACTTCGAAGCCCCGCGCCGTTAGGCGGGCCTTTACCCGGGTTCGGTAAGCCTGCTGGTCATGACCACGTTACGGAGACGCACCTTCATCGTGGGCGGCCTCGCGGGAGCGAGTGCCGGCGCCGGCATCGGACTCGCGGCCACCGCACCGGCGAACGCGATCGGCTACCCGTTCACCCTGGGGGTCGCGTCCGGCGAACCTGCGGCGGACGGGTTCGTGCTCTGGACCCGCCTCGCCCCCAGCCCCCTCAACGCCGACGGCCTCGGCGGCATGCCGAACACCGACACGGCCGTCGAGTGGCAGGTCGCCACCGACGAGCGCTTCACGAGCATCGCCCGCACCGGCACCGCCACGACGCAACAGGCGAGCGCCCACTCCGTGCACGTCACCCTCACCGGCCTGGAGCCGGGACGCGAGTACTGGTACCGCTTCCGCGCCGGTGGCCACATCTCCCCCGTCGGCCGCGCTCTGACGGCACCGGCGGTCGGCACGCAACCCGCGCTGTCCATGCTCTTCGCGTCGTGCTCGCACTACGAGGAGGGCTACTTCACCGCGTACCGCAGGATGGCCGAGGAGCACCCCGACCTGATCCTGCACCTCGGCGACTACATCTACGAGGGTGCCGCGACCACCACGAAGGTCCGCGCGTTCGCGCCCGCCACCGAGATCAGCACGCTCGCCAACTACCGGGTCCGCCACGCGCAGTACAAGACCGACCCGGACCTGCAGGCCGCGCACGCCACCGCGCCGTGGCTCGTGGTGTGGGACGACCACGAGGTCGAGAACAACTACGCCAACCTCGTCCGCAACGACAGCAGCCCGGCCGGCGACTTCAAGGCCCGGCGCGCGGCTGCCTACCAGGCCTACTACGAGCACATGCCGTTGCGCAGCGCCCAGGCCCCGACCAACGAGAACATGCTGCTGCACCGCAGGGTCCGCTGGGGCAGCCTCGCGACGTTCCACCTGCTCGACACCCGCCAGTACCGCGACGACCAGGCGTGCGGTGACGGCACCAAGGTCTGCCCCGACGCCGACGCCTCGGCGCGCACGCTCACCGGCACCTCGCAGGAGTCGTGGCTCGTCGACGGACTGCGCCAGAAGCTCGGCACCTGGGACCTCCTGGGCCAGCAGGTGTTCTTCGCGCAACGGCTCGCCGCCGCGGACGGGTCGAAGAGCATGGACGCGTGGGACGGCTACACCGCCAACCGCGCGCGCATCCAGAACGCGTGGGACACCAACGGCAACAAGGGAACCGTCGTGCTCACCGGCGACGTGCACCGCAGCTGGGCCGCGAACCTCATGCAGAACTACGGCACCCAGAACCGGGTCATCGGCACCGAGCTCGTCACCACGTCGGTCACGTCCGGAGGTGACGGCAACGCCGCCGACAACAGCCTCAACCCGACGCTGAACCCGCACGTGAAGTACTTCAAGAACCTGCGGGGCTACGTGAAGACGCAGACCACGCAGACGGAGATGCGCGTCGACTTCCGCGCCGTCGACAAGGTCACCGTCCGCGACTACCCGGTGAAGACCGTCGGCAGCTACGTCATCGAGTCCACCAACCCCGGATTGCAGGCGCCGTGAAGACACTGCTGATCGCGAGCCTCCTGCTGGCGCCCGCCCCCATGACGTGGTCCACGGTCAACACCGACTCGACCGGCGACCAGGACAACGCGGCCGTCTCCGCCACCCGCAACGGCTACACGGCCGTCGTGTGGGAGGACGACCGCGACACCACCGACCCGGCCGACCCGGTCCACTCCGACGTCTGGATCCGCCTCTTCAAGGAGGGGACGGCGCTCTACGAGAAGAAGCTGTCGACCGGCGGCACCGGCAGCTGGCGCCACTGGCAGCCGGACGTCGCGCTGCACGAGAACGGCACCGCCGTCGTCGTGTGGTCCGAGGACCCCGACGGCAACGGCTACTACAACATCGCGGTCCGTTCGGTCAGCACGTCCGGTACGGTCTCCGGTTCCGGCACGGCCAACGCGAGCGCCGACGGCCAGCAGTACTTCCCCAGCGTGGCGGCGGACCCGGACTCCGGCGGCTTCGCGGTGACGTGGGAGGACCAGCAGGGCACGGCCGCGCCGACCGTGCGGGTGAGCGTGTTCGCGTCGATCTCGTCGAAGTCCTACGAGGCCCAGGTCAACAACGCGGGCGGCAGCCACGCCAAGCCGGAGGTGGCGATGAGCGCGGCCGGCAACGCCGTCGTCGTGTGGGAGGCGGACGCGAACATCGCCCGCAAGATCGTCACCGCCGCCGGCGGCGTGAAGCTGGCGCAGACCACGACGGGGCAGGGCAAACGCCCCACCGTGGCGGCCAACTTCAACGGCGACTTCGCCGTCGCCTGGGAGCAGTCCGGCGTCCGCTCGCAGTCGTTCACCCCGGCGGGAGCGCCGCGCGGCGCCGTCGCCGCGACCACCGGCACCGACCCGCAGGTCGGCATCGACGACCAGCTCGGCGTCGCGGTGACCACGGCCGAGGCGCAGGACGTGTACACGCAGGTCTACAACCCCGACGGCACCACCACGGGCCGTCCCGAACGGCAGCTCACGGTCTCGACCGCGACCGGCAGGCAGGACGAACCCGCCGTGGGCGTCGACCCGTGGGGCCGCGTCACCGTCGTCTACACCGACGACAACGACGGCAACGGGTACGACCAGATCTACCTCGGCACCGGCTTGAGCACCCAGGTCTGGTGACGGCGCCCGAAAATCGCTAGCGCCGGTCGAGAGGCCTGCGTCGCTGGTGCACGTCGACCAGCGACGCGGGCCGCCAGCCGGCCTGCACGTCGTAGGTGTCGGTGCCCGGCGGCACGATCTCGTCGATCCGGTCCAGCACGTCGTCGGTCAGCACCAGCGAGGCGCCTTCCAGCAACGACTCCAGCTGCTCCATCGTCCGCGGCCCGGTGATGGCCGACGTGACGGCCGGGTGCGTCGTCGCGAACGCGATCGCGAGCGCCGGCAGCGACACGCCCATCTCGTCGGCCAGCTTCGCGAACTGCTCCACCGCCTCGAACTTGGCGGCGTTGCCCGGCAGCGACTCGTCGAACCGGTCCGGCGTCAGCGTCGCCCGGAACGCCTCGGCCGCCCCGCCCCTGCGGTGCCGGCCCGAGAGGAACCCGCTGGCCAGCGGGCTCCACACCAGCACGCCCATCCCGAGCCGCTGGCACGTCGGCAGCACGGTCCGCTCGATCCCGCGCGCCAGCATCGAGTACGGCGGCTGCTCGGTCCGGAACCGCATCAGGCCCCGGTCCAGCGCCACGTGGTGCGCCTCGACGATCTCCGACGCCGGGAACGTCGAGCAGCCGAACGCCCGGATCTTGCCCTGCCGCACCAGGTCCGTGAGCACCGACAGCGTCTCCTCGACGTCGGTCGTGTAGTCGGGCCGGTGCACCTGGTAGACGTCGATCCAGTCCGTGTCGAGGCGCCGCAGGCTGTCCTCGACCGCCCGCACGACGTACCGGCGCGAGCTGCCGCTGCGGTTGCGCCGCTCCTCCCCCACCGGGAAGTGCACCTTCGTGGCCAGCACGACGTCGTCGCGGCGGCCCTTCAACGCCTTGCCGACGATCTGCTCGGACTCGCCCGCCGAGTACATGTCGGCGGTGTCGACGAAGTTGATGCCCGCGTCGAGGGCGCGGTTGATGATCCGCACGCCCTCTTCGTGGTCGTCGTTGGCCACCGATCCGAACATCATGGCGCCGAGGCAGTGGTGGCTGACCTCGATGCCGGTTCCCCCGAGTACGCGATAACGCATGTTCATGGCGGCCAACCTAGGAACTAGAGAGCACTCTAGGTCAAGCAGCGCCGAGCCTATGCTCGACGCCATGCAGTTGAGCATCGGACAGGTCGCCGAACGCACCGGGCTGAGCGTGCACGCGCTGCGCTTCTACGAGAAGGAGGGCATCCTGGCCCACCAGGTCCACAGAGGACCGGGCGGGCGGAGGGTGTACACGCAGCAGGACATCGACTGGCTGCGCATGTGCATCATGCTGCGCACGTCCGGGATGCCGGTGCCGGAGATCCGCCGCTACACCGACCTGGTGCGCCAGGGCGACGGCAACGAGCTCCAGCGCCTCGAGATCCTCAAGGAGCACCAGGACCGCGTCGAGGGGCAGATGGCGCAGCTCCAGGAGTGCCTGGACCTCATCACGCACAAGGTCGGGATGTACCAGGACTACGTCAATTCGATCGCCGCCGAGGCCGTCGGGCAATAACCTCGGTCCCATGCCTGCCGTGCTCGCGCTGAACATCGCCCGGACGACCGTCCCGGTCGGCTACGCCCGCGAGGGCGCCACCGGCATCGACAAGCGCCCGGTCGACGGGCCGCTCGAGGTCCGCGCCCCCGGCGCGAAGGGCACGGCGGGCAGCGGTGTGGCGGGCGACGCGATCGCCGACGTCGCGAGCCACGGCGGCGACCACCAGGCCGTCTACGCCTACGCGCGGGAGGACCTCGACTGGTGGCAGGCCGAGCTGGGCACGGACCTGCGCAACGGCCGGTTCGGCGAGAACCTCACCACCGCCGGCATCGACCAGACGCACGCCCTCGTCGGCGAACGGTGGCGGGTCGGCACGGCGTTGCTGGAGATCACGGCCCCGCGCATCCCGTGCAGGACGTTCGCCGGCTTCCTCGGCCTGACGGGCTGGGTGAAGCGGTTCACGCAGGTCGCGCGGCCCGGCGCCTACCTCCGCGTGCTGGAGCCCGGACAGATCGCGGCGGGTGACGAGATCACCGTCGTGCACCGGCCGGAGCACGACGTCACGGTGGAGCTGTTCTTCCGCGCCGTGCTGACCGACGCCGACCTGCTGCCGCGGCTCCTCGACGCCGGGGACGCCGTGCCACCGGAGGTCATCGATCTCGTGCACAAACGCACGGCGGTGAGCTGAACAGCAGCGGGTCAGACCACGGGGAAGTTGCGGACCCAGCGCTTCTGCCACGGCGTCTCGACGGCGCGCGGGTGGTAGTTGGCGCGGGTCCACGCCACGGCCTCCGCGGCCGGGACACCGGCGAGCACGGCCAGGCACGAGATCACGGTCCCGGTGCGCCCGATGCCACCGCTGCACGCCACCTCGACGCGTTCGCCGGACAACGCGCGGGCGTGCAGCGTCCGGATCAGCCGGATGGCGGCGTCGTGGTCGCGTGGGAGGCGGAAGTCCGGCCAGTCGATCCAGTCGTGCGGCCACGGCACGTCGACGGGCTTGGGCTGGAGGTACACCCCGTAGTCCGGGTGGGGCTCCACCAGCTTGCCGTCCCGCAGCCCGCGTCCCGTGACCACCGCGCCGTCGGGCAGCTCCACCGTCTTCACGAACGTCTCCCCCGTTGCTGTCGGTTCGTCGCCGATCCTAGGGACCAACCTGGCGGGACACGGGACTTTCGGCGGATCGTCCGGGACGTCCCGCCGTGCCAGCATGGCCGCCATGTACTCCGACCGCGCCCTGGTCATCGGCGCCGGCTTCGCGGGACTGCTGGCGGCCAGGGTGCTGTCCGAGTCGTACGGCGACGTCGTCGTGGTGGAACGGGACCGGCTCACCGCGGACACCCCGCACCGCCCCGGCGTCCCCCAGGCCCACCACCCGCACGTCCTGCTCGCACGCGGCGCCGAGGTGCTGGACGGGCTCTTCCCCCGGCTCTGCGCCGAGCTCGAGGAGGCGGGCGCGGTCCGCTCGGACGCCGGCAGCGACCACCTGGTCCGCCTCCCCGCCGGCTGGGCGCCGCGCGACCACCTCGGAACGAGCGTGCTGTCGGTGACGCGGACGACCCTGGAACGGACCATCCGCAAGCGCGTGCTGAAGCTGCCGAACGTGTCCCTCGTGGACGGAGTCGCGGTGCGAGGCCTGCTCCTCGACCGCGGCACGGTCATCGGTGTGCGGGGCGTGCGCGACGACGACCTGTTCACCGACTACGCCGACCTCGTGGTCGACGCGTCCGGTCACGGCAGCAAGCTCGTGCCGTGGCTCGCGGAACACGGCGTGCACTGCCCCGCGCCGATGATCGTCAACGGCCGCGCCTCCTGCGCCTCCCGCCTCTACCACCTCGACGGCGACCTCCGGTTCGACTGGAAGACCGCCCGCGAGCCCACGCGGGCACCGGACCTCACCCGCGGCGGTACGGCGTCCGAAGTGGACGGTCAGCGGTGGTTCGTGGCCCTGGTCGGCGCGGCCGGCGACGCGGCTCCCGCGGACGACGACGGGTTCGCCGAGTACGCCGCTTCCCTGCGGTGCCAGGACATCGCGGAGATCGTCAAGACGGCGGCCCCGGCGTCGCCGGTCCACCGGACCGCGAACCTGCGCAGCCGCTGGAACCGCTTCCACCAGGTTCCCGACTGGCCGCGCGGACTGCTCGCGCTCGGCGACTCCGTGGTCTCGCTCAACCCCGTCCACGGCCACGGCCTGACGCTCGCCGCACTGAGCTGCGCCGACCTGCGGCACCTGTTGCGCGGCAACGACCTCGCCCGGCACCCCCTGCTGTTCCAGCGCGCGGTCGCCAGGACGGCGAAGGTCCCGTGGACGTCGGTCACCACCGCCGACCTCGGCTGGAGCGGCCGGAGGATCCCGCCGCGGGTCCGCCTGCGCCGGTGGTACGCGAGACGCCTGACCGACGCGGCTCCCGGCAGCACGCGGGTCTACCGCGCGTACGTCCGCGTCACGCAGATGGCCGACCACCCGGCGAAGCTGTTCGCACCGGCGGTCATCTGGCGCGTGCTCAGCGGATCGCGCCCTCGGGCCACAGCACGGTGACCGGCACGCCCCGCGACCGCGCGTACGCGACCACGTCCGCGGTTCCGCCGGGTCCGCGGCCGGGCTGCCCGTCCCACACGGCGAGCAACGAGTCGGACTCGTCGACCATCCGCTTGCCCGCTTCCATGTAGGCGTGCGGATCGGGCGTGACGTACGGCAGCTGCACGACCCGGCCCGCGCGCGACAGCAGCCGGTCGTAGACGGGCCGGTAGTCCTCCGGCAACGTCTCGCGGTACTCCGCCGCCGGCAGCACGGCCACCAGCGACCCGCCCGCGTCCAGCACCGCCTGCGCGAACACGGCGTCCGCCCCGTCCGCCAGGCACGACACGCCCACGACGTCGCCGTTGCCCGCGACGGCGTCGCGGATCATCCGGTCGACCCGCGCTTCCAGGTCGGAGGAGAGGCCGCGGTGTCCGGTGATGGCGAGCTGCATCTGTGCAGGATAGGCGGCGGAGCCGGAGATCAGCCGGGAATCCGGTCCACGACCGACAGGTAGTGGGGGTTCGTCATGACGCCGAGGACGTTGCCGAACGGGTCGACGACCGACGCCGTCACGAACCCCTCGCCGCGCACGCGCGGTTCGTCGTGCACGCGGGCGCCGAGCTCCTCCAGCCGCGCGAGTGTCGCGTCCAGGTCGTCGACGGCCCAGTAGAGGACCGCCCCGCAAGGCCCGTCCGACGGCGTCACCTCGAACGCGCGGTGCACGATCCCGAGCTCGGCCTGGTGGTCGCCGATCCGGAACTCGGCGTACGCGAGCACGCCGTCCGGGGTGCTGCGCTCGAAGTAGGCGTCGACGCCGAGCAGGGACGCGTACCAGTCGCGGGCCTGCACGACGTCGTCGGCGAAGTAGGACACGGTCGACATTCCTCGCAACACGGCTGCCTCCAGAAAAAAGTTGGTCGGTGTGGTTTCAGCTTCGGCCGTAAAGTGCTCATCCAGTGAGCACTTTCACCGGAAACCTGGAGACATGCGCGCAGACCGGCTCGTCGCCACCTTGTTGCTGTTGCAGGCCCGCGGCCGGATCACCGCCGCCGAGCTGGCGGCGGAGCTGGAGGTCTCGAACGCCACCGCCCGCCGCGACCTGGAGGCGCTCTCCGCGGCGGGCGTGCCGGTCTACCCGCAACCGGGCCGGGGCGGCGGCTGGTCGTTGGTCGGCGGCGCGCGCACGGACCTCAGCGGCCTGACCTCGGCCGAGGCCCAGGCGTTGTTCCTCATGGCGGGACCGGCCGCGTCGGTGGCGCCGCAGGTCAAGTCGGCACTGCGGAAGCTCGTGCGCGCGTTGCCGCAGACCTTCCGCGCCGACGCCGAAGCCGCCGCCGAGGCGACGATCGTCGACACCGCCGCGTGGGGCGAGGACGTCAAGGAACGGCCGGGCCTGGCCGCGACCCTGCAGGCGGCCGTGGTGAGACGCCTGCAGGTCCGGCTGACCTACCAGAAGCGGGGCCAGGCGCCGGCCGGCCGCGTGGTCGACCCGTGGGGGCTCGTCGACAAGGACGGCACCTGGTACTTCATCGCGGGCACCGAGGACGGGCAGCGGACGTTCCGGCTCGACCGGATCCTGGGTGCCACGCTCACCGGCACCCCCTCCGCACGGCCGCCGGACTTCGAGCTGGCGGGCGCGTGGGACGAGGTCGTCACCACCGTCGAGGAACGACGTTCGGCGACGTCGGCGACCATCCTGGTCCCCACGCGGTTCGTCGACGTCTTCCGGAACCAGTACGGCCGCCACTGCACCGTGGTCGGGGAGGTCGGCGACCGGACCAGGGTCGAGCTGACCGCGCCGCGCCCCCTGGACATCGCCCGCAACGTCGCCGGCTGGGGCGGCATGATCACCGTCGAGTCCCCGCGGGAGGTCCGGGAGCACCTCGCCCGCATCGGCGAGGAGCTCGTCAGCCGATACCGGCCTGCTTCTCCAGCCGGTCCAGCCGCGACAGGATCATCTGCAGCACCTTCGCCGGATCCGGCGCCGCCGTCTGCTGCTTCTGCAGGTGGATGATGCCGGCCAGCGCGGTCTGCACAGCCCGTCGCGTGCCCTTGAGGTCGGCCCCGAGCGACCGCAGCAGCTCGCCGCCCTCGCCGTCCGGTTCGGCCACGAGCCCCAGCAGCAGGTGCTCGCAGCCGACGTAGTTGTGCCCGAGCGCGATCGCCTCGACGACCGCCAGCTCGAGCGCGTTCACCGCGTCGGGCGCGAACCCGGAGCCTTCGAGGGTCGCGGGCTCGAAGCGCACCGCCCGCGGGTCGACGTCGATGGCCCGCAGGACGTCCAGCGCCAGGTTGCCGCCCTCGTCGACGAGCGCCCCGGCGAGCTCCGCCGTGGTGACGACAGGTGACTCGGCGGCGAGTCTCAGCACGGTGCGTAAGCGCTCGGTCAGCTGGGAACCCTTGTCCCCGTCGAGGTCGGCGACGGTGAGGCCCCGCACGGCGGCGAGCCGCTTCACGGAAACCTCCAGCGCGCGCTGGCAGATCGCGGAAACCGGGAGGTTGAGGTCCTTGACCGTCTCGGCCAGGTCATCGGGCAGGTACACGTTGACTTTCGGCATAACCCCATAGATACCCCCATGAGGGGTTATGGTCAACGGCGAACGCGGCAACCGTCACACTTGTGGGTGATCAGAGGGGACGGGCACAGGCGTGGAGGAGAGCAGCAGGCTCATCGGGAGCCGCTACCGGTTGAGGGAGAAGGTCGGCCAAGGGGCGATGGGAGTCGTCTGGCAGGCCTATGACGAGCAGCTTCACCGCGTGGTGGCCGCCAAGGCACTGCTCGCGCTGGACGGCATGGACGACGCGAGGATCGCGCGCGCCAAGGCCAGGGCCATGCGCGAGGCCCGTCTGTCCGCCCGGCTGGAGCACCCGAACGCCATCCGCGTCTACGACGTCGTGGAGGAGGACGGGCAGCCCTGGCTGATCATGGAGTACCTCCCCTCCCGCAGCCTCGCCGCCGTCATCGCCGAGCAGGGCACGCTGCCGCCGCGCGAGGTCGCGCGCATCGGCTGCTACACCGCCGCCGCCCTCGCTGCCGCGCACCGCCACGGCATCCAGCACCGCGACGTGAAGCCCGGCAACGTGCTGATCGGCGACCAGGAAGTCAAGATCACCGACTTCGGCATCTCGCGCGCCACCGGCGAGGACGCGACCGCCACCGCGACGGGGACCGTCGGCACGCCCGCGTTCTTCTCGCCCGAGGTCGCCCGCGGCGAGGACACCGGACTGGCCTCGGACGTCTTCTCGCTCGGCGCCACGCTCTACAACGCCGTCGAGGGCGGCCCGCCGTTCGGCACGGCCGACAACAACATCGCGATGCTGCACCGCGTCGCGAGCGGCTCGATCATGCCGCCGGCCAACGCCGGTCCGCTGCTCGCGCCCGTGCTGTTCCGCCTGCTGGCCAACGACCCCGAGCGCCGTCCCTCCATGGAGGAGGCCGTCCACCTGCTGGCCGCGGTGGTGAACGACTCGCCGAAGGGGTCGGAGGCCACCGTCGTCATCCCGTCGACGGTCGAGCTCCCCGCCGAGGCGCAGCCGGAGGAGAAGGCCAGGAAGGGCGCAGGGACGGCCGCGGCCGGACTGGTCGCGGGTGCCGCCGCCGCCGAGGCCGCCGGGCTGACCGCCCCGCCCGCGAAGCCCGAGCCGGCGAAGGCCGAGCCCGAACCGGTCGTGGAGGAACCCGAACCCGCCGCGGCGGAACCGGAGCCGGAGCCCGCGCAGGAGAAGACGGCCGTCGCGGCAGCGGCACCGGTGGAACCGCCCGCGCCCGCCCCCGCGACGCCGGTGCTCCCGGCTCCCGACGCCGCGGGGCCCGCCCCGGTCGTGCCGCCGGCGGCCCCGCCCGCCGAGGACGGCGAGAACCGGCGCAAGTTCCCGCTGGTCCCGATCGCGATCGTGCTGCTCGTGATCGCGGTGGGCGTCGGCTCGTTCCTGCTGTGGCCCAAGGGCGAGCGGAACAACCAGGCGAACAACACCCCGTCGGGCAGCACCTCCAGCACGAACCCGCCCGCGACGAGCCAGTCCGAGACGCAGTCCCAGCCGACGACCACGACGCAGAGCCAGTCGCAGGCGCCGCCGGAGACCCAGCCCAACCCGCAGGCCAGCACGCCCGGCCAGGGCCAGAACCCGCCGCCGCCCGCGGGGCCACAGAACGCCCAGGAGGCGCTCGCCTCCTACTACGCGCTGATCCCCGGCGACCTCCAGACCGGCTGGTCGCTGCTCACCGACTCGTTCAAGGCGGGACGGGGGCTGAGCTTCGAGAGCTACCAGTCGTTCTGGCGCCAGTACTCCTCGGTGCAGCTGTCGAACTTCGCGCCGCAGGGCCAGAACACCGTCACCGCCACGCTGCAGTACATGCAGGGGCAGAGCGTGGTCCAGACGGAGACGGCCACGTTCACGTTCGTGCAGCAGAACGGCAAGTGGCTGATCAACAGCCAGGGATGATGAGGGCATGACCCGACTCGCACTCGTCACCGGAGCCTCCCGCGGCATCGGCGCCGCCATCGCCCACGCCCTCGCCGCCGACGGCCACCGGATCGCGGTCCACTACCGCTCCGGCGCCGCCGAGGCGCGGGCCGTGGCCGACGCGCTCCCCGGCATCGGCCACGTCACCGTCCAAGGCGACCTCGGCGCGGACCAGGCGGGCCAGGTCGTCGCGCAGACCGTCGAGCAACTCGGCGGTCTCGACGTGCTGGTCAACAACGCGGGCATCTACTTCCACCACCCGGTCGCCACGACGAGCTTCGACGAGTGGCAGCAGGCGTGGCGGCGGACGGTCGAGCTCAACCTGTACGGCCCCGCCGACCTCGTCTGGCACGCCGTCCGGCACATGACGAGCGGCGCGCGGATCGTCAACGTCGGCTCGCGCGGCGCCTACCGCGGTGAGCCCGACGCACCCGCGTACGGCGCGGCGAAGGCCGGTCTGCACGCGCTGACCCAGTCGCTCGCGCAGTCGCTGGCCCCTCAGGGCATCGCCGTGGCCGCGGTCGCGCCGGGGTTCGTCCGCACCGAGATGGTCACCGGACTGCTCGCCGGCGAGGCCGGTGACGCGATCCGCGCGCAGAGCCCGTTCGGGCGCGTGGCCGAGCCCGAGGAGGTGGCCGCCGCGGTCGCGTTTCTCGCCAGCCCGGCGGCGACCTGGGCGAGCGGCACGATCATGGATGTGAACGGGGCCTCCCACCTGCGCTGATCCCGGACCGGTCGACCGGAACCAGTTCCGGTCGCCAGTTGATCTTTCGACAACCGGTCTAGACCACTACCGTCGCGATGGGCGCTCGACGAAAGTGGAAGGCAACCCCTGCAATGCGTTCATCCCGCTCACGCCTCGGTGCCGCCGGCCTCGCGCTGGCCGCCGCCGCGGCGACGATCACCGTCATGGCGCCTGCCGCGCAGGCCGCCTACCCCGCCGGGTTCAAGAGCGTCGGCTACATGCCGTCGTGGGCCGGCAACGTCAGCTCGATCCAGTACAGCAAGCTGACGCACATCAACTACTCCTTCGTCCTGCCGAACGGCAACGGGACGCTCCAGGGTGTCCCCGACCCCGGCAAGCTGCAGCAGCTGGTGAGCCTCGGCCACCAGAACGGCGTCAAGGTCTCGATCGCGGTCGGCGGCTGGAACGACGGCAACGACTCGGGCTTCGAACAGCTGGCGGGCAACTCCGGTTCGCGCACCACGTTCGTCACCAGCCTCGTGAACCTGGTCAACCAGTACAACCTCGACGGCGTCGACATCGACTGGGAGTACCCGGACCCCGGCACGTCGGGGAACAACTACACGGCGCTGATGACGCAGCTGGGCAACGAGCTGCACAGCCGCGGCAAGCTGCTCACGGCCGCGGTCGTGAGCGAGGGCGGCACGGCCAACGGCGTGCAGCCGGCGGTCTTCGGCGTCGTCGACTGGCTGAACATCATGGCCTACGACGGCGGCAGCCCGCACGCGAACTACGACTGGTCGATCGCTTCCGTGAACTTCTGGAAGGGACGCGGCCTGCCCGCGAGCAAGGCCGTCCTCGGCGTGCCGTTCTACAGCCGGCCGACCTACATCTCCTACAGGGACCTGGTCGCGCAGGACCCGGCGAACGCCAACCGGGACAGCTACAACGGCAACCAGTACAACGGCATCCCCACGATCAAGCGCAAGACGTCGTGGGCGCTGGCGAACGCGGGCGGCATCATGAACTGGGAGCTGTCCCAGGACACGACCGGCAGCACCAGCCTGCTCAACGCCATCTGGGAGACGGCCAACGGCGGCACCACTCCCCCGCCCACCGGCGGCACCATCACCGGTTTCGGCGGCAAGTGCGTCGACGTCGCGGCGGCCAGCTCGGCCAACGGCGCGGCCGTCCAGCTCTACACCTGCAACGGCACCAACGCCCAGCAGTGGTCCCGCACCGGCAGCACCGTCCGCGCCCTGGGCAAGTGCCTGGACGCGAACGGCACCGCCAACGGCGCGGTGGCCCAGATCTGGGACTGCACCGGTGCGGGCAACCAGAGCTGGACGCTCGAGTCCAACGGCCAGCTGCGCAACGCGGCCTCAGGGAGGTGTCTCGACGCCACCGGCAACTCCTCCGCCGACGGCACGAGGCTCCAGCTCTGGGACTGCGCCGCCACCGCCAACCAGCGCTGGACGTTCGCGTAGGAACTTCAGCCCGATGACGCAGGCGATGATCCCGGTGAGGAACACGATCTTCCAGACGGAGACCGCTTCCTCGCCGGTGATCATCGCCCACGTCACCGTCAGGGCCGCGCCGATGCCGACCCACACGGCGTAGGCGGTCCCGACCGGGATCTTCCTCATCCCGAAGGAGAGGCCGGCCATGCTCAGCGTGGCGGCCACGAGGAAGAGCACGTAGGCCTCTTTCGACAGAGCCGTCGCCCAGACCGCTTCGAGCACCGCGCTGGCCAGCAGCACACCCCAGTGCATCAGCTCACCGCCTTCAGGCCCGCGACGCAGCCGATCAGCGCGGCGAGCAGCACCGCCTTGGCCACCGTGAGCCGCTCCTCCCGGCGGACGACCGCCACGAGCACCGTGAGCACGGCTCCGATGCCCACCCACACCGCGTACGCCGTGCCGACGGGGATCTCCCGCATCGCCCACGCGAGCCCGACGACGCTCAACGTCATCGACACGGCGAACACCACCACCGGCCACGGCCGCCGGAAACCCTTCGACGCCGCGAGAGCCGTGGCCCACACCGCCTCCAGCACGCCGGAGGCCACCAACACCACCCAGTACATTGGTACGACCGTACCAGAAAGGCTCGCTACGCTCTCGCCTGTGCCGCCGAGCCTGGAAGACCTGCTGGTCGTGGGGGTCGCGTCGAGCGCCCTGTTCGACCTCTCCGCCTCCGACGCGGTCTTCACCACCGAGGGCGAGCAGGCCTACCGCGCCTACCAGGAGGCCCACCTCGACGAGCCGTTCGCGCCGGGCGTCGCGTTCCCGTTCCTCCGCCGGCTGCTCGGCCTCAACGCGCTGGGCCCGCTGGTCGAGGTGGTCGTGCTGTCGCGCAACTCCCCCGACACCGGCCTGCGGATTCTGCGGTCGGCGGCCTTCCACGGCCTGCCGATGACGCGCGCGATCTTCACCGAGGGCCGGGCACCGCACGAGTTCATGCCCGCGCTGAACATGTCTTTGTTCCTGTCAGCTCACGCCGACGACGTCCGGCGGGCCTCACTGGCCGGGATGCCCGCCGGCCAGGTGCTCAAGTCGTCGTTCCTGGACGACGACGATCCGGCGCTGCGCATCGCGTTCGACTTCGACGGCGTGCTGGCGTCGGACGCGTCGGAGCGGATCTACCGGACCGGCGGGCTCGACCGGTTCCAGGAGCACGAGGCCAGAAACGTCGTGACGCCACTGGATCCCGGTCCGCTCAAGGGTTTCCTGGCCGGCGTGAACCGCATCCAGCGCGTCGCCGAGGACCGCGTCCGCGTGTCGGTGGTGACGGCCCGGTCCGCGCCGGCGCACGAGCGGGCGATCAACAGCCTGAAGGCGTGGGGCCTGACGGTGAACGACGCGTTCTTCCTGGGAGGCCTGCGGAAGGGGCCGATCCTCGACGTGCTGCGGCCGCACATCTTCTTCGACGACCAGCGCGGCCACCTCGTCGAAACCGTGCCGTGCGTGCACATTCCGTTCGGTGTCGCGAATGAGTAGCCGTACTCATGACAGCGCCGGTGCGTCCCAGGACTCTTGAGTCCATGACCACGAAGCCCACGAACACGTCCGGCGCCTTCTACGTGCAGGCCGTCCTGTCGTTCGGCCTGTCGCTGACCGCCGTCGGTGCCGGAGTCGTGTTCCTGCCGGTCGACGGCTGGGTGCGCGCGTTCCTGGGCATCGCGATGCTGTACACCGTGACGTCGGCGTTCACGCTGGCCAAGGTGATCCGCGACCGGCAGGAGGACACCTACCTGTCCAGCCGGGTGGACCGGGCGCGGCTGGACAAGCTGCTGGCGGAGCACGACCCGTTCAAGCTGGACGCGGCCTGAGAACGCGCGAGGGGCCCGGCCACCACGTGACCGGGCCCCTCGCGGAGTGAAGAACCTACTTCGCCAGGCCGTCCTCGACCGCCTTGATGATCGCCGGCCTCAGCTCGGCGGCCGAGATGATCGCGTCCACCGACCCGACCTCCACCGCGCGCTGCACGCTGTGCACCCGGTCGAACTCCGCGGCCATCTCGTTGAGCTTCTCCGTCCGCACCGACTGGCGCGTCGAAGCCAGCTCCGCGGTCAACGCCGCACGCTCGGCACCGGAGGCCTCCGCCACGGCGGACTCCAGCTTCTTCACCCGCGGGTCGTTGGCCGTGCGGCCGTCGACCTCACGGGCGAACACCACCGCGGCGGCGGGAGCGCCGCCGATGACCGAGGCGAACGAGCCCTCGACGGCCAGCACGGTCATCGACGGGTTCAGGGCCTTCGAGAACACCACGAACGCGCCGCCGTGGTACCGCGAGATCACGGTGAACACGATGGGGCCGCGGAAGTTCACGATCGCGCGGCCGATCTCCGCGCCGTACTCCAGCTGGAGCTCGCGCATCGACTCCGGCGAGCCGTCGAAGCCCGACAGGTTCGCCAGCACGACCAGCGGGCGGTTGCCCGAGGCCGCGTTGATCGCGCGGGCCGCCTTCTTCGACGACTTCGGGAACAGCGTGCCGGCGGTGTAGGTGTCCGGGCCGTCGGTGGGCGGGAAGCCGGTGCGGGCCACGCCGCGCGACTCGATGCCCAGCAGCGTCACCGGGATGCCGCCGAGGTGCACGTCCTGCACGACCGCGGTGTCCGCGTCGGCCATGCCCGCCCAGCGCTCCAGCACCTCGTGGTCCTGGTCGGACAGGGCGCGCATCACCGTGCGGATGTCGAACGGCTTCTTGCGGTCCGGGTTCGACTCGACCGAGAAGATCTCGCCGACCGTCGTGAACGGGCTGTCGCCCACCACGTGCGGGAACGACGACACGTCGCGGGAAGACGGGTCCGAAGTGGACACCCGGCGCGGGCCGGCCTCGCCGGGGGCGATGTAGCTGTGCTCGTAGTGCGCCAGCAGGACGTCGAACGCCGACCGCAGGTTCGGGGCCCAGTACTGCGCCTGGCCGTTGGGGCCCATGACGCGGTCGTAGCCGCCGATGCCGTAGTTGTCCTCCGCCGAGACGCCGCCGGAGAAGTCCAGGGCCTGCTTGCCGGTCAGCACCATGGCCGAGTCCGGGGTCATGACCAGGATGCCCTTGGTGTGCATGAGCATCGTGGCCTCGGCGTTCCAGTACGGCTGGGCGCCGACGTTGATGCCGTTGACGACGACGTTGATCTCGCCGCCGGCCTGGGTGAACTCGACGATCTTCTTGAGCGCCGCGGCCACCCAGTCCATGTTCTCGACGCCGGAGCTCATCGAGATCTTCGCGCCGGACGAGAGCGAGAACCACTCCAGCGGAACGGAGAGCTCCGAAGCCAGGTCGAGGGCGTGGATGACGCGCGAGCACTCGGGCTCGGCCAGGGCACCCAGCGACTTGGTCGGGTCGCCCAGCAGCACGACGCGCTTCATGCCCTCGGGGTAGGCCGGGGTCGGCGTGGTCACCACGCCGACGACGATGCCCGCCTTGTTGCCGCCGCGTGGGCGGTCCACCGGCACCAGGGCGCCGTCGACGAGGTCGTGCTCGGTGAACGAACCGCCGTCGCCGACGAGCATGTCGACCAGCTCGTACGGGTAGATCGTGCCGCGCGACTGGGCGCGCAGGACGTTCTGGCGGTAGTCGTCGAGCGGCTGGATCGGCGTGGTCGGCGGCTGCACGAACGAGAACGACACGCCGGCGCCCGCGTCCTGGGCGATCCGCACGCCGATGTCGGACAGCTCGCCCGACACGGGGTCCTTGCGGCGCGCCAGGAACAGCACCTCTTCGAGGTCGAGGCCCGTGGTCGTCGGCAGCACGCGCTGACCGATCGTGTCGAGGTCCTTCGACCCGAGCTCGGTGGGCGGCCACGCGTACAGGACCACGCGGTTCGTGGCCAGGCGCGTCCGGCCACCCGACTGCGCGCGGGCCCGGCGGATGCCGTCGAGGCACGTCGCGAGGACGTCCTCGGCGGCGGGCAGGGCGACGATCCGGCCGTCGTCGTCGCGCAGCGGGGTCAGGTCGCGGACCTGGCCCAGCGCCACGAGGCGCTCGTCGGACTTGTTCGACTTCGCCACCGCGCGGAACAGGTACACGTCCTCGTCCACGGAGGACAGTCGCGTGAGGTCGAACTCGCGCAGGCGTTCCAGCTGCATGCGTTCGGCGATGCGCGGGTGGAGCCCGCGCACCAGCCTCTCCTCGGCGAACCCGTTGGACGACGGGCGGAACGTGAAGTGGTGGTGCATCGACTCGCCGCGACGGCCCGCCACCGTGGTGGTGATGCGGGTGATCGTCGGCGGCAGCTGGTGCGCGGCCAGCGCGGCACCCAGCCCGGCGGCCATCTCGTCCTGGTCGGACGGTCCGTCGGCCCAGTTGACGTAGAGGTCCGCGACGACCGCGCTGCCCTCGCCGTGCTTGACGACGTCGCCGACGGCGTCGGACAGCTGCGGGAACTCGACGGCGGTCGAGACGAGACGCGTCTGCTCCGGCTCGTTCTCCGCGAGGAAGAACGCGCCGTTCACGCGCGGGTTCGCCAGCGCCTTCTTGGTGTAGTAGCGGCGGGCCAGCACCTCCAGCAACGGGGTGTTGTCCGCACCGGGCTTGCCGATGCGCTGGCCGAGCAGGCGCACCAGCGGCTCCGCGGACGCGACCATCGCCACGATCCGCTCCTCGCGGTCGGCGGCCTGCGGCTGCGCGTCGAGGTGGATCAGGTGCCTGCGGACCTCGGTGTGCACGCGGGCGCGGTTGCGGCGCACCAGCGGCTGGGCGAACCACGTGAACACGACGCTGCGGGCGAGGTCGGCCACCGCCGGGTAGCGGACCTGCGTCGCGGCGATGATGTGCTCCAGCACCAGGCCGACGCGCACCCGCTCGGACTCGACGGGCGGCGCCTCCTCGACCCACTGGCGCAGCAGGGCCGTCGCGACGGCCGCGTCGAACACACCGCGGCGCTGCGCCACGAAGATGCGGAAGACGGCCTGCTCCAACGCCGGCGTGCGGTCGAGCTCGGTGATGCCGTAGTGGCCGATCACGTTCGTCAGCCGGGCGCGGAAGCCCTCCGGCAGCGCCGCGCGGTCCGCGTCGAGCGTCTTGAGGTAGGTGTGGAAGTGCTCGCGCGGCGAGTGGATGTGGTTCTCCGGCTTGGTCTCCTCGCCGGCGGGCCGGTTGCGCGACAGGTCGCACAGGTCGGCGAAGATGCCGAGCAGCTGCGCCTCGGCGACGAGCGGCCGTTCCTTCAGGTCCTGCCGCGCGCGCAGGTAGTCGGTCAGCACGCGGTCGGTGTCCGCGGCGGTGGTGTCGAAGCCCAGCAGCAACGCCCGCAGGTCGTCCTGGCCGCGTGCGGCGAGCTCCTCGGGACGCACGTCCGTGCGCGGTGCCGGCAGCTCCAGCTCGACCGACGACTCGGACTTGGCCACCTCGGCGGCACCGTCGGCGTCCTCGACCTCCTCCAGCTTCAGCAGCGCGCCCCCGGCGGGCACCTGGGTGCCGACGACGACGTTGAGCTCCTTGAGCCGGGCGCGGAACGGCGCGCGCAGCACCGTCTCCATCTTCATCGCCTCGAGCACGAGGACCGGGGCACCGGCCTCGACCTCGGCGCCGACCTCCAGCGGGGTCGCGACGACCAGCGCGGGCATCGGCGAGCGCAGCACGCCGCCCTCGTCGCGGGTGACGCGGTGGGTGACGCCGTCGACCTCGACCTGGTGGACGACGCCGTGCGTGCCGGTGACGACGCGGAAGCGCGTGCCGTTGACGGTGATCTGGCCGACGTGGTGGTCGAACCGCTCGACGTCGACGTCGCCGCTCAGCACGGTGTCGGAGTCGGCGGCGGACACACCCACGCGGTACTTGGTGGCGCCGATGCGCGCGACCCGGACGACGTACGGCTGGCCGCGGAGCACGAACTCCAGCTTGCTCGCGCCCTCGTGGTTCGTGCGCGGCTGACCGCCCCGCGCGGAGGCCAGGAGCTGCGTGAGGTTGATCTGCTCCTCGTCCTCGTACACCTCGATGCCGGCGGCGGCGAGGGCGATCGCGGAGTGGCGGTGCGAGACCAGGCCGCCCTCGGCGCGGACGCGGTCGATCCAGGAGGTGTCGGCGGAGCCGTCGATCACGGCGGGCTCGTCGAGCAGGTCGAGCACGAAGCTCTTGTTGGTCGTGCCGCCCTCGATGATGACGGTCGTCTCGGCCATGGCGCGGCGCAGCTTGCCCAGCGCCTCGTCGCGGTCGCGGCCGTACGCGATGATCTTGGCGATCATCGAGTCGAAGTCGGCGGGGATCTGCGAGCCCTCGGCCACACCGGTGTCGACGCGGATGCCGGGGCCGGCGGGCAGCTCCAGGCGGACGATCGTGCCGGGGCACGGCGCGAAGTCGCGGTCCGGGTCCTCGGCGTTCAGGCGCGCCTCGACGGCGTGGCCCTGCTCGACGGGCTTGGCGCCCTCGAGCTTGCCGCCGCCCGCGACGTGCAGCTGGGCCTTGACCAGGTCGAAGCCCGTGGTGATCTCGGTGATCGGGTGCTCGACCTGCAGGCGGGTGTTGACCTCGAGGAATGCGAAGAGCTTCTCACCGGGGTGGTAGAGGAACTCGACGGTGCACGCCCCGCGGTAGCCCACGGCGTTCGCGAGCCGCTCGGCCGAGGCCTTGAGCTCGTCGACCTGGTGCGGCTCCAGCACGCACGACGCCGACTCCTCGATGATCTTCTGGTTGCGCCGCTGCACCGAGCAGTCGCGGACGCCGAGCGCCCACGCCGTGCCCTGGCCGTCGGCGATGACCTGCACCTCGACGTGCCGGGCGCCGGTGACGAGGCGCTCCAGGAACATCACGCCGGAGCCGAACGCGCGCGCCGCCTCCAGGCTGGTGCGCTCGAAGTTCTCCTCCATCTCCGCGGGAGACGTGATCTTCCGGATGCCGCGCCCGCCACCACCGGCGGTCGCCTTCAGCATCAACGGGTAGGTGACCTCCTCGGCCACCTTCAGGGCGTGCTCGAGGTCGTCGACGGCGCCGCGCGACCACGGCGCGACCGGGACCCCGACCTCCTCGGCGATCAGCTTCGAGCCGATCTTGTCGCCGAGCTTGCGCATGGCCTCGGCGGACGGGCCGACGAACGTGACGCCGACCTTCTCGCAGAGCTCCGCGAACTCGGGGATCTCGGCGACGAAGCCCCAGCCGACCCACGCGGCGTCGGCCCCGGTCTCGACGAGAGCGGCCTCCAGCACCTCGAGGTCGAGGTACGGACGATCGGCCGCCAAGCCGAGGTTGTGGGCGAGGTCGGCTTCCCTCACGAAGGGCGCCGACTTGTCGACATCGGTGTACAGGGCAACGGTCTCGATCCGTTCCCCTGTCTCGGCGGCGAGCTCACGGACGGCGTGGATCAGCCGCATTGCGGCTTCCCCGCGGTTGACGATCGCTACACGACTGAACAACGACTTGACTCCTCGCGGACATACGACCTCAGCGGCAGTCGCCGCCCAATCGATGTACACACTCCCGACTACTACCCGGTAACAAAACCGCTGGAGCGAAGCGAGTTGAGCAGCGTGCTTTGTATGAAACCAACAAGGCACCAGGTCCTCGGCACAGCTTCACTTGAGCCCGTGGCACAGCTCACCCGCCGAGTCCTCCCCATGTCCGCTTCGAGAAGTCGCGGGTAGCGGCTCCTCGGTCGAGGGACGGAGGTGCCGCGGGAGTTCATTCCGGACGCCGCCGGGTAGCCACCCGCATGCGACCAGTTCAGACGGCTTCCAAGGTGGTCGGTGCGGCGTTCCTGCTCGTCGGCGTGCTCGGGTTCGTCCCGGGCATCACCACGCACTACGACGAGCTGACCTTCGCCGGCCACTCCGGAGCCCTGCTCCTCGGCCTCTTCTCCGTGTCGGTGCTGCACAACCTCGTGCACCTGCTGTTCGGCGTGGCGGGCCTGCTCGCCGCGCGGAGGACGCAGTTCTCCCGTGCGTTCCTGGTGGCCGGCGGCGGGGTCTACGTGTTCCTGTGGGTGTACGGCTCGGCGATCGGCGAGCACTCCGACGCGAACTTCCTGCCGGTCAACACCGCCGACAACTGGCTGCACCTGGGCCTGGGCGCCGTGATGATCGTGCTGGGCGTCGCGACCACCGCGGTCGAGCGGCGGCGCAGCGACTCGCCCGTCAACTGAGGACCGTCAGTTGAGCAGGGCGATCGAGATGTTCAGCGCGCCGGCGAAGCTCACCCACGCCAGGTAGGGCACGAGCAGCAGCGAGGCGGCCTTGCTGCGCCACGAGAACACCACGATGAGCGCGACGATCGACAGCCAGAGCAGCACGATCTCGGCGAACGCGACCCCGAACCAGCCGAGACCGAAGAACAACGGCGTCCACAGCGCGTTGAGCACCAGGTTCGCGCCGAACAGCGTCAGCTCGCCGCGCGTGGCCCCGGCGCGCCACGCGAGCCAGCCGGACAGCGCGATGAGTCCGTAGAGGACGGTCCACACGGGACCGAACAGCCAGGCGGGCGGAGCCCACGACGGGCGTTGCAGCGCGAGGTAGTCGTCGCCGGCCGACACCGAGAACAGCGACCCCACCACCGCGGTCACGACGACCGCCGCGACGAAGATCAGCAGGACCCGCACCGGGTGGTGGCGCAGTGGCATGGTCGTCATGAGGTACCCCCGACGGGCAGAGCGCGGATGATGGCGAGCACCGTCGAACGGCTGGGCGCCGCCCGTTCGGTCTCGTCGAGCAGGGAGAGCTCGTCGTCGAGCACGGCCTGGCGGATCTTCTCGAACCGGCCCGGCAGCTCCCGCACGAGCACCTCGACGAGCCGGTCGCGCAACGCCCGCCCGGCCGCGTCGTCGGACGGCAGCAGCCGCCAGTGCGCACGCAGGACGCGCTCGGCCACGTCCTCGCCACCGGACGCCCAGAGGAGGCGGATCATGCGGTCGGCGAGGCCCATGCCCCTGAGTCTAGATTCGACTCAGAATCGTTTCAACCGCACCCCGCAGCGTGTCGACCGCGGACACCCCCGGCGGCAGCGGCACGTCGGCCCAGCCGGAGCCCCCGACCAGCACCGGAACACCTCCGAGGTCGGCGAACGGCACCTGGTCGGCGTACACCCGGTCGTGCGCCCACACCACCACGACCTGCGGCCGGACCTGCCGCGCGGCGCTCACCAGCGCGGTGGCGGGCACGCGGGCACCCAGGTTGCGGGCGACGCAGTCCTGTTCGGCCAGGGCGGCCGCGAGCACGTCCAGCGGCAGGCTGTGCTGCTCGTCCGGAGCGCACGCCAGCAGCACGGACGGCGTTCCGACGGCGACGCCGGACGCCCTCATGGCGTCGGTGATGCTGCCGCTCGCGACGTGCTCGACCTCGACGCCGACCTCGGTAGACGCGATCCGCTCACCGATCTCCACCAGGAACGGGACGAGCACCGCGTCCCAGGTGTGCACGACGCCGTGGCGGGCGATCAGGTCGGCGGCCACTCGGCGCATCCCGGCCGCGTCGAGGCGGTCGGCCGCGGCGACGAAGTCCAGGTCATCGGGTGCGACGAGGGTCGCGGCGGCCGACGCGGGGGCGACTCCGGACCCGGTCAGCTCGACCATGCGCTTGAGCCGCGCCAGGTCGTCGTCGTTGTACCGGCGGTGCTTGCCCTCCTGGCGCGTGCTGGGACCGAGGCCGTACCGCCGGTCCCACGTCCGCAGGGTCGTCGGCGCGACGCCCAGCATCCGCGCCACCGCTCCCGCACTCCACTCCACCGCTCACCTCCGCGCATCGATTCCGAATCGTAATGCGCGAAGACCGGAACAGCCCAGGACGGGCCGTTCCGGCGTCGCGGGGTGCTACTTCCTCTTGCCCGTGACCAGACCCTTGAGCTGGTTGCCGCGGCGGCGCAGGCCCCACTTCGTCACGCGGAGCAAGGCCTCGCGGACGATGTTGCCGCTCATCTTCGACTCGCCGAACTCGCGCTCGAGGAACGTGATCGGCACCTCGCGGACCCGGAAGCCCAGCTCGATCGTGCGCCACAGCAAGTCGATCTGGAAGCAGTAGCCGGCGGAGGCGACCGACGCCAGGTTCAGCTTGCGCAGGGTGTCCGCGCGGAACGCCCGGTAGCCGCCCGTCATGTCGCGGACGTTCGCGCCGAGCGCGAGCCGCGAGTACAGCGAGCCGCCGAGCGAGAGGAACTTGCGCTGCGCCGGCCAGTTCACGACCTCGCCGCCGGGGACCCAGCGCGAGCCGAGCACGAGGTCGGCCTGCGGCAGCGCGTCCAGCAGCCGGTGCAGCTGCTCGGGGGCGTGCGAGCCGTCGGCGTCCATCTCGCAGATGACGCCGTAGTTGCGGTCGAGCGCCCACTGGAAGCCGGCGACGTACGCGGCGCCCAGACCGGCCTTCTCGGTGCGGTGCATCACGTGGACCCGGTCGTCGGCGGCCGCCATCTCGTCGGCGAGCTGGCCGGTGCCATCGGGGCTGCCGTCGTCGACCACCAGCACGTGCACGTCGGGCAGTGCCGTGTGCAGCCTCTTGACGATCTTTCCGATGTTGTCCCGCTCGTTGTAGGTCGGGATCACCACCAGCACCTGCCCGAGTTCCTGGTCAGGCTGCTGCGCCATTCGAGTCCTTCCGTCGTCGTGTGAAGCCCAGCGCCAACGCCACAAGGCCCGCAGCGGACATCACCCACTCGGGCCAGGCTCCTAGCCGAGTCGCCAGCGTAGTCTGCGTCCGCAGCGGCAGCGTCGCCACCAGGGCTCCCGGCTCGAAGAGACCGGTCTTCTGGGTGACGGAACCGTCGGGCTGGACGATGCCGCTGACCCCCGACGTGGCCGCCACGACGACCGCCCTGCCGTGCTCGACCGCGCGCAGGCGGGACATGGAAAGCTGCTGGTAGGTCATCTCCGTGTACCCGAACGTGGCGTTGTTCGTCGGGATCGCGATGATCGTCGCGCCGGCCGTCACGGAGTCGCGGACCACTGAGTCGAACGCCACTTCGTAACATGTGTCAAGTGCGACCTTCGCGGGCCCCATGACGAAACCCTCGGGGTCGGTGCCGGGCTGGAAGACGCCCGCCCGGTCGACCTCCGAGGCGAACAGCCGGAAGAACGAGCGCATCGGCATCGTCTCGCCGAACGGCTGGAGCTTGCGCTTGGTGTAGGTGTCCGTCGGCCCCTTGCCCGGCTCCCACAGCACGACGGTGTTGCGCGGCAGGTTGTCGTTGCGGTCGACGACCACGGCACCCACGGCGATCGGCGCCTTGATCGCGTCGGCGGCCGCGTCGATCACGGCGGCGGCGTCGGCGTTGCGGAACGGGTCGATGTCGGAGGAGTTCTCCGGCCAGATGACGATGTCGGGCTGCTTGACCTTGCCCGCGGCGACGTCGGCGGCGAGCTCCAGCGTCCGCTTGGCGTGGTTGTCGAGCACGGCGCGGCGCTGGGCGTTGAAGTCGAGCCCGGCGCGCGGCACGTTGCCCTGGATCGCCGCGACGGTCACGGTGCCGCCGGAGGGGTCGACGCCCACCGGCACCACGAACCCGACCAGCAGCGGCACGACGACCAGCGGCAGGCCGAGCTTCCAGTTCCGCAGCAGCCAGAACAGCCCGAACCCGGTCAGCACCACCGCGAACGACACCAGCGGCGCTCCCCCGAGCGACGCGAGCGGCAGGTACCAGCCCTCCGGCTGCCCGAACGCGATCTTGCCCCAGGTGAAGCCGCCGAACGGGAACACGCCGCGCAGCGCCTCGTCGCCGACCCACAGCAGCGCCGCCCACACCGGCCAGCCCGGCACGCGGGAGACGAACGCCATCGCGGTCGTGCCGATGGAGATCATCAGCGCGCACGCCAGCGCGAGCGGCAGCCAGGCGATCAGGCCGACGAACTCACCGGTCCACCGCAGCAGCGGCACCATGAACCCGAGCCCGAACAGCACGCCGTAGCCGAACCCGGCCCGTGCGCGGCGCCGGTGGATCGTCCAGGCGAGCAGCGCGAACCCGACGGGCGCCAGGAACCACAGCGGCCGCGGCGGGAACGACAGGTACACGAAGACACCGCCGGCGAGGGCGAGCGCCACGCGCAGCAACAACGGCGGACTGAATTTCCGCCTACGCGTGGGCAATTCCGGCGATTCCGGCGCGATGGGGGGTGCGACCACCCGATCAGCCTACGAGGCCAGGAGTACACAGGACGTCATGACTTACGTGGATCTTGTGTTGCAGAAGCTCTCGACGGACGGCGACCACGAGGCGTTGATCGGCGGCGACACCAGACTCACCCGTTCCCAGGCCCGTGACCTGCTGTTCCGCCTGGCCGACGGTCTCGTGCGCCGCGGCGTGCGCCCCGGTGACGGCGTGGCGGTGTTCATCGGCAACACGCCGGAGGCGGTCCTGCTCACGGTCGCCGTGCACCTGCTCGGCTGCCGGCTCGTCTACGTCCCGCCGGAGCCGGGTCCGCGCGAGCTCGCCGCGTTGGTCGAGCGGGCCGGCGTGGCGGCGGTGGTCGTCGACCCGGAGTTCAGCGACCGGCTCGACGGCTGGCACCTGCAGGACCTGCCCGGCGACGCCGTCGAGCGCACCCCGGCGCCGGACTTCACCACCGTCAGCTACACCGGCGGCACCACCGGCCTGCCGAAGCTCGCCGTCCACCACGAGCGGACGAGCGCCAGGTGGGAGGCGCTGCGGCGGATGCCGCCCTCGAACATGCTCTGCAACACCCTCATCACCCACGGCAGCGGCGCCGGGGTGTCGCGGATGGCGCTGGTCGTCGGGTCGAAGCTGGTGCTGGGTCCCTCGAAGTTCGACGCCGACGCGTTCGTGCGCCTCGCCCGCGACGAGAAGATCACCACGACGATGTTCGTCCCGCCGATGATGTACGAGGTCCTCGACCACCCGGACTGCCCCGGCCCGCAGTTCCTCGGCGTCAGCGTCGGCGGCGCCATGCTCGCCCCGCACCGCCTGCGGCAGGCCGTCGAGCAGTGGGGGCCGGTGGTCTTCCAGGCCTACGGCATGACCGAGGCGCTCGGCATCTCGGTCATGCCGGCCACCGAGGTCGACCTGTCCCGGCCGGAGACCCTGCGCACGGTCGGCAGGCCCGTCCCCGGCATGGAGGTCGAGGTCCGCGACGGCGACGTGTGGGTGCGCGGCCCGATGGTCATGGAGGGCTATTGGGGTGAACCGCCATTGCGCGAAACGGCGGACGGCTGGTTCAACACCGGCGACATGGGCTATTTCGATGACAACGGCTACCTCTACCTCAACGACCGCAGCAAAGACGTCATCGTCACCGGCCGGACTTCCGACAACGTCTACTCGCGGTTGCTGGACGACTTTCTCGTGACGTTGCCCGGCATTCGGCAGGCAGCGGCCGTGGGCCGTCCGGACGAGGCGTTGGGCGAGGTCGTGCACCTGTTCCTGGTCGCGGACGACGACAACGCTGTCGATTTCGACGGCATTCGCGATTCGGTCGTCGCCGAACTGGGCGAGCTTTACCAGCCCAGCGGCATCACGATCGTGCCTCGACTGCCGCTGACGAAGGTGGGAAAGGTCGACAAGCGACAACTGCGTTCGCGGTTTCGGTAAGGTTCCACCCGAATCAGGGAGGTGACGGCGCATGCCTCGACCCAGCGTGGAAGCCGAACGCAAGGCGCAGATCCTCGCGTCCACCTGCAAGGTGATCGCGGCCGAGGGCTTCCGCCACCTCCGCGTCTCCGACGTGGCGAAGGACGCGGGCGTCTCGGGTGGCACGGTCCACTACTACTTCGAGACCAAGCGCGAGCTGACCGACGCCGCGTTCCAGCACTGCTTCGAACAGTCGGTCGCCCGCCGCCGCTGGATCCTGGAGTCGGAGGAGCCACCTCTCTCGCGGCTGCGCATGGTGGTGGAGTCGTACCTCCCGGAGGGCGCGGAGACCGTCGAGGCGTGGAAGGTCTGGGCCGAGCTGTGGGTCGAGGCCATCCGCAGCCCCGAGCTGCAGGAGCTCAACGAGCGCTTCTACGGCGAGTGGCGCGACATCGTGGCGAGCATCTTCCGCGACGGCCAGGCGTCCGGGGACATCCTCGCGCCCGGCGACCCGGTCGTGCTGGCCAACATGATGGTCAGCATGCTCGACGGGCTGGCGTTGCAGGTGCTGGCGGGCTCGCAGGCCATGACGGTCGACGTGATGCGGACGACGTGCCTGCGGTTCGTCGACCAGCTGTCCACGGCGCCGGTGGGGTAGCTCACCCCACCCCGAGGGTGGGGCGGGCCCCATCGGGGATGAACCAGGGTTGGTCCCGATGTGGCAGATCGCCGAAAACGGGCATCCTCGAAGCATGACCACGACAGTTGCTTTGAGCCGGCCCAGGACCAACCGGATGATCGCGGGTGTGTGCGCGGGGCTCGCCCAGCGCTGGGGCATGAAGGCGAGCACCGTGCGCCTTCTGTTCCTGCTGTCCTGCCTTCTGCCCGGACCGCAGTTCGTCGTCTACCTCGTGCTCTGGGTGATCATGCCCGACCGCGGTTACTGATGTAGCGCGCAGACACCGCCCACGTGCCCCGGCACGTGGGCGGTGGCGTTTTTCCGGGACTTTTCCCAGGGCGTTCTAGCGGTTCTGCTCGGCGGGGATGCCGGCGAGCTCGTCGGTCAGGCTCGTGAACGACTCGGGGTCCACCCGCAGCATCCCGTCGAACGGCTGCGTCATCCCCAGGCAGAGCACGCAGACCGCCGCCAGCACGGCGGCGGTGAGGCACATCTGCAGCACGTGCCGGCGGCGGGCGGTGAACCCGATCAGCAACGGGTAGACGACCATCGCCACCGCGCCGGCGATGGTGCCGATCAGCATCAGGTTGCCGGTGTCGTCGAGCCCGCTCGCGGAGTCGAGCCGGTCGCGTCGCAGGTCGGTGATCTCCCGCAGCCGCTCCACCGACCGCTCCCGCGCGCTCTTCACCACGTCCGGCGTGGCGGGCAGGCCCATGACCTCCGCGTGCAGCGAGTTCAGCGCGGCGGTGGTGTCCGGGTCCGACTCCCCCACGGCGAGCAGCGGCCACTCCTTGTCCGCCACCAGCTTCGGGTACTCCGCGAGCAGCCCGCGGATGAGGTCCCGTTGCGGCTGCGGCATGACCGACGTCTGCCAGTAGACGTCGGCGACCGCGGCCGCCTCGCGCGACGCGTTGTCCTCCGCCGCGCCGTTCTCCTCCCAGACGATCACCACGTAGAAGGCCAGCGCCACGATGAACAGACCGCTGATCACCGCGCCGAGGAACCCGCGCGAGTCCGCGTCCCGGTCATCGGCCTGCTCGTGGGCGCGGGACCGCCCGAGCAGGACGCAGGCGACGGCGGTCACGACCACCGACGCGAGAACGATGACGAGCGCAGTCCACATGGGCTCCATCTCCCCACAGCCGGACGCCGTTGACCACCAACACCACGCTTCTCGGCGGTCTCACCCGCCCGACAAGACCAACCAGTGGTTGATCATGGGCACGGTCGGTCCACATCGGACCTGTCGGCGGGAAGCCGTGCACACGAACAGGAGAACCGGGGCACCTCGGTGCTCGACGGAGAGTGAGGACGGTGCGGTCCACCGTCGGTGACAAGCACGGCGACGCGTGCCAACCTGTGCCGACCCGACCGGAAGGCGTGGCATGCGTGTACCGATCCTCATCGCCGTGGTGCTGCTCGTTCCGCTCCTCACGCCGGGTCCCCCGGTGGCCGCGGCCGAGGTGTGGCGCACCCAGTTCGACGAGGCGGTGTACGGGGACGTCGCGGTCGTCGGCAACTCCGTCCTGACCTGCCCGACGCCGGAGCAGGCCGGTCCGCACCCGAAGTACCCGCCGCAGTCCTGTGTGGACGCGCTGGACCGCAGGGGTCGCGGGCCGTCGGCGCAGAACAACGCGCACCGCATGTCGTGGGCCGACGTGGACGGCGTCCCCGCGACGTTCAACTCCTCCAGCGCGCAGCTCTCCTACCCGGCGGGCGCGACGGTGGCGTACGCCAAGCTCGGCTGGGCGGGCAACTCCTCGTGCCGCGACGCGGCCGCACCGCCCGGGAGCCCGCGGGACCCGGTGACGTTCAACGGCACGACCGTGAGCCCCGGCGAGTTCCACGCCGACTCCCCTGACGAGCTGACGAGCACCGACAACGCCTTCTACAGCGCGGAGGCCGACGTCACGCGGCTGGTGCGGGCCGGCACGGTGACCGTCGGCAACGTCTGGACGCCGCAGGGGTTCGACTGCTTCGGCGGCTGGTCGCTGACCGTCGTGTGGAAGTTCGCGAACGCCACCCCGGCCGCCCCTGCCAAGCGCCACGTCGCGGTGCACGGCGGCCACGTCCGCCTGCCCACCAGGCTCCCGTCGCTGCGCACGCCGATCGCCCCCACCCACCCCGCGGGCGGCAGCGTCCGGCTCGGGTTCACGGCCTACGAGGGCGACTGGGCGAGCGAGGGCGACCAACTGCTCGTCAACGGCACGTCCGTCGGTGGCCGCAACGCCTTCACGTCGTCCGCCCAGGGCGCCGCGCACCCCAACAACATGAGCGTCGACGCGCGCACGCTGACGTTGGACGACGACGTGCTGAAGCCCGGCACCAAGAGCGCCGAGCTGGCGTTCAAGCGGGACGACGACGCGTTCCTGGTGCAGAGCGTCGCGTGGTCGTTCCCGCTTCCCGAGCTCACCCTCGCCGTCGACCCGGAGAAACCCGCCGCCCACCCGAAGGGCGCGGTACAGCAGACCGCGACGGTCACCAACGTCGGCGACGCGCCCGCGGCGGACGTCCTGGTGTGCGGCCAGTCCGTCGGCACGATCGCCGCACGGGCCAAGGCGACGCGCACGTGCTCGTCGACGGCTCTGGAGGCCGACTACCCGGCCACCGTCGCGGTCAGCGGCGCCAGCCTGGCCGGTGACGTGCTCGCGACCAGCAGGACCTCGACGGTCGACGTGCTGCACCCGGCGCTGAAAGCCACCGCGGCCGCGGACCCGCTGACCGCGCTGCCCGGCCAGGCGGTCACGTTCTCCACCACCGTCACGAACACCGGCGACACACCACTGTTCAGCCTCAACGCGCGCGCCGCCGCGGGATGCGCGGCGATGCAGGGCCAACTTGACCCCGGCGCGACGTCCAAGGTCGACTGCACGGCTCCCGCAGGCGACGAGAGCGGCACGCTGACCGCCACCGTCACGGCGGCCGACAAGCTCGGCGGCAAGGTCGAGGCGTCGGCGTCCGTGCAGGTCAAGGTGATCTACCCGCGGCTGACCATCTCCGCGGTGTGGTCGAAGGACCGGGCACCGGACGGCGAGGTCGTGACGGTGACGATCACCGTCGGGAACCCGTCCGAGTACGAGATCCGCGACGTCCGGGTCGAAGGTGAGCCCACCGCGTGCCGCCGGACGTTCCCGGTGCTCAAGCCGCGCGAGCGGCTCACCTACACCTGCCAGGTCGTCGCCCCGGTGAGCTCGCGGCTGACGGTGTCCGGCGCGGGGGCGGGGCAGGCGGTCAGCGAGAGCACCGTCGTGCGGATCGCGTCCGTGACCGCGCCGGTGGAACCGCCGGCCCCGACGCCGGACGCCCCGGCTCCGGAGCAACCGGTGGTGGCGAAGCCCGTCGCGCACGTCGACCAGCTGTCGAAACCCGTGACCGGAGGTGTCGCGGCCATCATCAGCATGGTCGGGATGGCGGTCGTGGCGAGTGCTCTGGGTGGGTTGGGCAGGCGCTGAGACGTGTTCCTCGCGGCCGGGATGCGGTAGAAGGGACCCATGGAGATCACCACGTCCGGGGGCCGTTGAACCGACGTGCTGCTGAAGACACTGCAGGAGTGCGCGGCGCGGGCCCAGCCGGCGGCGCTCGTCGAGGAGGCGGGCGGCTGGTGGTTGCGGCATTCCCCCGGCGACGCGTGGTGGGTGGGGTCGGTGCTGCCGCACGACCGCGAGGACCGGGTGGCGCAGGCGGAGTCGTTCTGCACGGCACGCGGGTCGGACGTGCGGTTCCAGATCACGCCGGGCGTGTGCGCGGACGACCTCGACGACCGCCTCTGCCGGCGCGGGTACGAGCGCAGCCACGACATGTCGTTGCAGATCGCGTCGACCGCCGACGTGCTGCGCCAGGCCCACGCCGACGTCGGTGAGGTGAGCGCCCGGCCTGCCGACGGGTGGCTGGCGGCCTGGCAGGCCGTGACCGGACGCGACGTCGGTGCCGAACGCGACCTGCTCAGCCGCGTCGAACACCCCAGCGCCTACGCGCACGCCGAGGTGGACGGCCAGGTCGTCGCCGTGGGACGTGCCGTCGACGAACAGGGCTGGGCCGGTGTGTTCGGCATGGCGACGTTGCCGCACGCACGCGGGCGAGGAGCCGCACGGTCCGTGCTCGCGGCGTTGGCCACCTGGGCTGCCTCGCGCGAGGCGAACCACATGTACCTGCAGATGGTGAAGTCGAACGTGTCGGCGTTCCGCCTCTACGAGCGGTCGGGGTTCCGCGAGGTGTGCACCTACCACTACCGGATTCGTGCATGACCAATCAGGAATCAAGAAGGCAGGACCCGGACGTCCGAGCTAGGTTCTGCGCCATGACCAGGACAGCACCGGCGCCGCACGACGCGGACACCCACGACCTGATCCGCGTGCAGGGCGCGCGCGTGAACAACCTGCGCGACGTCGACGTCGAGATCCCGAAGCGCCGGCTGACGGTCTTCACGGGTGTCTCGGGCTCCGGCAAGAGCTCGCTGGTGTTCGGCACCATCGCCGCGGAGTCGCAACGGCTGATCAACGAGACGTACTCGGCGTTCATCCAGGGCTTCATGCCGACGCTGCCGCGCCCCGAGGTGTACCTGCTGGAGGGCATCACGACGGCGATCCTGGTCGACCAGCAGCGGATGGGCGCCGACCCGCGGTCGACCGTCGGTACCGCGACCGACGTGCACGCCATGCTGCGCATCCTGTTCAGCCGCCTCGGCACCCCGCACGTCGGCGGCCCGCAGGCGTTCTCGTTCAACGTCGCCTCGATCTCCGGCGCGGGCGCCGTGACGATCGAGAAGGCGGGCCAGAAGGTCAAGGAGCGCCGCGAGTTCTCCATCACCGGCGGCATGTGCCCGCGCTGCGAGGGCCGCGGCCAGGTCTCCGACATCGACCTCACCGAGGTCTACGACGCCTCGAAGTCGATCCTCGAGGGCGCGATCAAGGTGCCCGGCTACAACGTCGACAACCAGTGGACCGTGCAGACGTTCGCGCAGTCCGGGTTCATCGACCCGGCCAAGCCGATCGGCAAGTACTCCAAGAAGGAGCTGCACGACTTCCTGTACAGGGACCCGGTCAAGATCAAGGTCAACGGCATCAACCTGACTTACGAGGGCCTGATCCCCAAGCTGCAGAAGTCGATGCTGTCGAAGGACCGCGAGGCGCTGCAGCCGCACATCCGCGCGTTCGTCGACCGCGCGGCGACGTTCGGCACCTGCCCCGAGTGCGACGGCACCCGCCTGACCGAGGCCGCCCGGTCGTCGAAGATCAAGGGCGTGTCGATCGCGGACCTGTGCGACATGCAGATCACCGACCTCGCGGAGTGGATCCGCGGTGTGAAGGACAAGGGCGTGGCGCCGCTGGTGGACAAGCTCGCGCACACGCTGGACTCGTTCGTCGAGATCGGCCTCGGCTACCTGTCGCTGAACCGGCCCGCCGGCACGCTGTCCGGCGGTGAGGCGCAGCGCGTGAAGATGATCCGGCACCTCGGTTCGGCCCTGACCGACGTGACGTACGTGTTCGACGAGCCGACGATCGGCCTGCACCCGCACGACATCGAGCGCATGAACAACCTGCTGCTGCGGTTGCGGGACAAGGGGAACACGGTCCTCGTCGTCGAGCACAAGCCGGAGACGATCGCCATCGCCGACCACATCGTCGACCTCGGTCCCGGTGCCGGTCGCCACGGCGGCACGATCTGCTTCGAGGGCACGCTGGAGGGGTTGCGGTCCAGCGACACCGTGACCGGGCGCCACCTGGACGACCGGGCGTCGTTGAAGGACGCGGTGCGGTCGCCGTCGGGGGTGCTGGAGATCCGCGGGGCGTCCGCGAACAACCTGCGCGACGTGGACGTCGACATCCCGCTCGGCGTGCTGACCGTCGTGACGGGCGTGGCGGGCTCGGGCAAGTCGTCGCTGATCCACCAGTCGTTGCCTCGCGATGCCGGTGCGATCGTGGTGGACCAGACGCCGATCAAGGGCTCACGTCGCTCCAACCCCGCGACCTACACCGGTCTGCTGGAGCCGATCCGCAAGGCGTTCGCCAAGGCCAACGGCGTGAAGCCGGCGCTGTTCAGCGCGAACTCCGAGGGAGCGTGCCCGAACTGCAACGGCGCCGGCGTGGTGTTCACCGACCTCGGCATCATGGCGACGATCGAGACGCCGTGCGACGTCTGCGAGGGCAAGCGCTTCGACCAGGCCGTGCTGGAGTTCAAGTTCGGCGGCCGCGACATCTCCGAGGTGCTGGCGATGCCGGTGTCCGAGGCGGTGGAGTTCTTCGGCGCCGGCGAGGCCCGCACGCCCGCCGCGCACGCGATCCTGGAGCGCCTCAACGACGTCGGCCTCGGCTACCTCTCGCTCGGCCAGCCGCTGACGACCCTGTCCGGCGGCGAGCGCCAGCGCCTGAAGCTGGCGACGCACATGGCGGACAAGGGCGGCATCTACGTCCTCGACGAGCCGACGACGGGCCTGCACCTCGCCGACGTCGAACAGCTGCTGGGCCTCCTCGACCGCCTGGTCTCCTCGGGCAAGTCGGTGATCGTGATCGAGCACCACCAGGCCGTGATGGCACACGCCGACTGGATCATCGACCTGGGCCCCGGCGCAGGTCACGACGGCGGCAAGGTGGTCTTCGAAGGCACCCCGGCCGACCTGGTCGCCGCCCGCTCGACGCTCACCGGCGAGCACCTGGCGGACTACGTGGGGGCCCCGGCTCGACGCGGGAAGCGCTGAGCGGGTACCAAGGGGGCATGGAGATCACGCCGTTCCTGGACCGCAAGCTCAGCCGCAGGTTCGCCACCTACGACAGCGACCAGGACGGGTTCGTCGAGCGCGCCGACTTCGACCTGGCGAGCGACCGCCTGATCGCGGCGTTCGGCCTGCGCGAGGACGACCTGCCGGCGAAGCGGTTCCACGAGCAGCTGCTGAGCGTGTGGGGCTACCTCGCCGCCATGACGGACACGAACGACGACGGCAAGATCAGCCTGTCCGAGTACAAGGCGGCGTTCGCGGAAGGGCTGATGGGCCGCCCGGAGGCGTTCGACGACGTCTACGTGCCCTACCTCGACGCGCTGATGGCCGTCGCCGACCACGACGGCGACGGCCAGATCGGCGTCGAGGAGCACGTGCGGTGGTCCCAGGCGTTGATGAACGTCGTCGACGCCGATGCGCGCGCCGCGCACGCACGACTGGACCACGACGGCGACGGGTTGATCGGCGCCGACGACCTGCTGGCCGCACTCCGCGCCTACTACTACTCGGAGGACCTGGACGGTCCTGGAGGGTGGCTGCTCGGCCCGTTGGACTGAGCCTCGGCGACCTTCTTGATCGACGCGCCTTCGGTCTCGACGTAACGCCTGATCAGCGACCTGGCCATCACCCACCCGAGCCAGGACAGCACCCCGGTCATGGTCAGGGTGAGGGTCAGCCGGCTGCCCTCGGCGTGCGGCTCGACCACGTGCCCGGCCGTCACAGTGACCCCTGATGACGTCGACACCCACGTGAACGAGGTGCCGTCGGTCAGCTCGGTGACCGTCAGGACCGACTCGGCCAACCGGGGCTGCTTCAGGCGCGTGCGGGACCCGACCCGGAGCGGGCCCTGGTCCAGGCGTTCGGCCTCGTCGACCGTCGGGATGTGCTCCGGCCACCGTTCGACGTCGGAGACCACCGCCCAGACGCGTTCTGGTGGCGCCGCGATGAGGACCTCGTGCTGAAAGCCGGGCATGGCCGGAAGTCTAGAACCGTCTGGCGATCTCTTCGGTGGCCTCGGCCGCTATGCGGCGCGCGGCGGCGCGGGGGGACGGCTCGGCGAGGACCAGCCGGGTGAGGCGGCGCGTGGTGGTGGCGATCTTGGCGAACGCCGACTCCGCCGTGGCCTCGATGTCGCCGAACAGCGTCCACCACCACCAGGAGTTCGTGGCGGAGTTCGCGACGACGTCCGGGATGACCACGGCGTCGAGCCGCGCGTCCTCGGTCACGGGCATGTTGGCGGCTTCGACGACCAGCTTCGCCCGGACGCGGTGCGCGTTGTCCGCGTTGATCGCGTAGCTGGTGGCGGCGGGGACGAGCACGTCCGCCTCGACGTCGAGCCACTGGTCGCCGGGGAGCTGGAGGTCGTGGTCGCGGAGCTTCGTCCGGTCGATGCCGCCGTGCGGATCGCGGGACAGCAGAAGGGTTTCCACGTCGAGCCCGTCAGGATTCGCGACGACGCCGTGGACGTCCGCGAGGCCGACGACCCTCACGCCGTTCCGGGCGAGGTAGCGTGCCGTGGCGCCACCCATGGAGCCGAAGCCCTGCACGAAAGCGGTGGGGTTGCTCAGTCCGAGGTGTTCGATGCCGGTCAGCGCGGCCTGCGCGACGCCGTAGCCGCCTACCAGCTCGTCGAGGCCGACACCGTCCACAGTGACCTGGAAGGCGTCCGCAAGTCGTCGGCGGGCCTCGTGTTCGTCGTCGAGCAGCGGGTAGACCGCCTGGATCGACGACCGGAGCCCGATCTTCGCGATGGCCTCGTCGATCGCGGACTGCCGCAGCCCGAGGTCCTCGCCCAGGGTCCAGAACCGTTCGACGTAGGGCGACATCGCGTGGAGGTAGTCCGTGAGGACGTCTTGGGCCCTCGGGTCGTAGGGGTCGAAGTCGATCCCGCCCTTGGCGCCGCCGAGCGGCACGTACCGCGCGCCGGGGTCGTAGTTGAGGGCCTCCTTGGCCGTCATCCCCCGCGCCAGCCCGCGCACCTCGTCGAGCGTGCAGCCCGCGCGCATCCGCAGACCGCCGCTGCTCACGCCGCGGACGAGCCGGTCGATGACGAGGTACCCCTTGGCGTGCGTCGCCGGGTCGGTCCACGTGACTTCGAGGTAGCTCACCGGTCCAAGCTATCGTGCCATCTGCACGAGGAACTCGGCGTTGCTCCGCGTCTTGCGCAGCCCTTCGAGCAGCACGTCGACGTCGCGGTCGGCCATCGCCCTGCGCATGGCGTCCGTGATGGCGAGCTCCTGCGGCGAGACGAGCAGCTCCGCCTTGCGCGTGCTGGACTGGTGCAGGTCGACGGCGGGGAAGACGCGCTTCTGCGCGGCCTTGCGGTCGAGCTTCAGCTCGGCGTTGCCGGTGCTCTTGAGCTCCTCGAAGATCACGGTGTCCGCCGTGGACCCGGTCTCCACCAACGCAGTGGCGAAGATCGTGAGGCTGCCGCCCTCCTCGATGTTGCGCGCCGCGCCGAGGAACTTCTTCGGCGGCGTGAGCGCGCCGGCGTCGATGCCGCCGCTGAGGATGCGCCCGCCGTTGGGAGCGGCCAGGTTGTAGGCCCGTCCCAGGCGCGTGAGCGAGTCGAGCAGGACGACGACGTCCTGGCCGTCCTCGACGAGCCGCTTGGCCCGTTCCACCGCCAGCTCGGCCGCGGCGATGTGGTGGCGGGGGTGCTCGTCGAACGTGGAGGCGAACATCTCGCCCGGAATCGTGGCCCGCATGTCCGTCACCTCCTCCGGCCGCTCCCCCACGAGCGCGACGACGAGGTGGACGTCGGGGTCGTTCTTGGCGATCGCCTGCGCGATCTGTTGCAGCACCATGGTCTTGCCGGCCTTGGGCGGCGCGACGACGAGCGCCCGCTGTCCCTTGCCGACCGGCATGACGAGGTCGATCACCCGGCTGGTGAGGTCGTCCGGGTCGTGCTCCAGCCGCAGCCTTTCGTTGGGGTACAACGGCGTCAGGTCCTCGAACCGGGGCCGCCGGTGGGGCTTGCGCCCGTTGACGGTGTCGACGCCGACGAGCTTGTCGTCGTGCGCCTCACCGCTGATCTGGTCGCCGCGCCGCAGGTCGTGCTGCCGCACGAGGTGCTGGGGCACCTGCGGCCCGTTGACGAGGAATGCCTTGTTGTTGCGTACGTCGAGTACACCGATGTTCATCGGGTCTGTCCTTTCAGGAGGGTTGTTCGAGGTGCGCCTCATCGACTCCGCGCGTTGTGGCGAAGGAGAGCGCTGGTCGATGCCCGCGGTTCGGGCACCTGGTGATCGGAACCGCCGGCTTTCGGAAACCGGGGGCTGTCGCCGCGGAGCTTCGGAGAGGTCCGGCAGCGGATCGGAACTTACGTGCGCCTGGCGCACCGCCGAGATGAACCGACTGTAGCAGACAACGCTCAGCGCGCGACTGTTATTCCGCGCACCTCGTCCACGACAGCGCGTAGGTGCTGCTCACGCTGGAGTCGGTCGAGTCCATCGTCATGAGGCTGCCCTTGCCGAGGACCTTGATCTCGGTCTCGACGACCAACGGTTTGCGTTCCTTGCACGGCCCGTGCTGCACCGAGTCCGGCGTGTCCGTGACGGACCAGTTGTCGCTCATCGGCCCCTGGAACGTGTGCGTGCTGTGGCGCGTCGGGAAGCCCGGGAAGTGGTAGTCGTTGCGCACGACACCCTTCGTCTTGTCCGTCAGGTGCGCGAACCCGCGGTAGTCCGTGGCCGCGATGCCGTACGCGTACCCCGCCGCGTGGGTGACGCGGAGCTCGATGGTGCAGCTCTTCTTGCCGCTCTCCACCAGGAAGTCGCTGTAGGTGACCGTGAACGCCTGGTTGTCGAGCGACATGGCGACACTGGCCGTCCCCGCCGGGCAGCCGTCCCCGCTGACCGCCGTCACGTCGACGGTGACCGGTCCGGGCGGCGGGACGAGCGAGACCAGCAGTGCCACCACAGCCAGCATGCGGGCCTCCTCACGTCGCTGCGGGAGAACCTACCGAGTCGCGCAAGGGGTGCGCGTCGTCCATCGTGATCACCAGCGCGTCGACCGCCACCACCCCGTCCGGCCCCACCCGCACGGGGTTGAGCTCGATCTCCGCGAGGTCGGGCCTGGCCGCGATCGTCTCGGAGGTCCGCGCGATCACCTCCGCCAGCGCGTCCACGTCCGCGGCCGGGGCGCCGCGCCAGCCGGACAGCAGCGGGGCGCAGACGAGGCGTTCGATCATGTCGTGGGCCGTGGCCGGGGTGACGGGGGCGAGCTCGATCGCGGTGTCGTTGAACAGCTCCGCGTGGATGCCGCCCGCGCCCACCAGGACCACCGGGCCGAACGAGTGGTCCCGCCTGGCCCCGATGATCAGCTCGACGGCGTTCTGGCGGGTGTCCATCTCCTCGAGGACGTACGTGCCGGGACCAAGTCTGGCGTGCATCTCCTCGAAGGCGGCCGCGGGGTCGGTGACGTCGATCTTCACGGCGTCCTGCTCGCTCTTGTGGGCCGGCCAGTCGGCTTTGAGCGCGTACGGGCCGGTCAGGGGCGTCGACCCGGCCTCGGCGGCGCTGGTGACGGCGTGGGCCCGGGGGAAGCGGACGAAGTCCAGGAGGTCGCGGGCGGCGAGGTAGCCGGGCCGGTGGGGTACCGCGGTGGCCGGGTGCCGGGGCGCGGGCGGTCTTCGCGGTGTCCCGAGACGGGCCGCGTCGCCCAGCGCGGCCATCGTCCGTTCGATGGTGTGCTGCACCGGCACGCCGCCCGCCCGCAGCGCACGGACCGCCGCCGAGTCCGGACGCATGCTGTGCACGACGACGGCGACGCCGGTTTCCCTTGCCGCGGCACAGATCCGTTCCGCCACCGAGACCTCGGCCGACTCCAGCGACGGCGTGTCCTCGCCGTAGCTGCCGAAGTAGCCGGACAGCACGACGGTGTCGACCTCTCCCCCGCGGGCCAGCACCTCGACGGCGCGCGCGTAGTTCGCCAGGTCCCGTTCCCCCGCCCCGGCGAGGTCGACCGGGTTCCGCCGCGACGCCCCGGCGGGCAGCCCGTCGACGGACGCCAGCGGGGGCACGGACAAGCCTGCCGCCACAGCGAGATCCGCCGCGATCGCCCCCTGCCCACCGGAGTCGGAGATCACGCCGACCCGGCGGCCCCGAGGCGTTCCGCACGACAGCACGGCGGCCAGGTCGACCAGGGCGGCCGGAGTCGCCACCCGCACCGCGCCGGCACGACGGCAGGCCGCGTCCACGACGTCCAAAGAGGACGTCAGGGCGCCGGTGTGCGTGAGAGCGGCTTCCCGGGCGGCCGTGGAAGACCCCACCGTCAGCAGCACCACGGGTTTCCCGGCGGCGCGCAGTTCGGACATCGCCGCCACGATGCCGGGTCCGAAGCTCTCCAGGTAGACGCCGACGACGGTGGTCATGTCGTGCGACACCAGGTCCAGCAACGCTTCCGTCGCCGTCACGTCCGCCTGGTTGCCCACCGACACGAACCGCGAGACGCCGAGCCCCGACGCCGCCGCGAGCCCGCCGATCTCCAGCCCGACCTGCCCGCTCTGCGACACGACCCCGAGCGAGCCGGACTGGAACCGCCCCCAGGCCAGGTGCAGCGACGTCGCCGCGTCGAACACGCCCAGGCAGTTCGGCCCGAGGATGCGGGCACCGGCCTCGCGGATCCGGCGGACGACGGCCTCGTCGATCCCGGAGGTGATGCCGACGAACCCGCGCACGCCCACCGCGAGCGCCTCGTCCACGACCGCGGGCACGTGGGCGGCGGGCACGGCGAGCACCACCAGTTCGGGGGCTTCGGCGATCTCCGACAGCGACCGCACCGTCGGCTCCGACAGCACCAGGCCGCCGCCGTGGTTCACGAGGTGCACCGTGCGGCGGTCACGTCCGACGAGAGCACCGCGCGCGAGCCAGTGGCCCCACTTGGCGGGATCGTCGCTGGCGCCGACGACCGCGACGGACGCGGGATCCGAGAAGATCATCTGGCACCGAGGCCGCGGGAGATGACGAGCCGCTGGATGTCCGAGGTGCCCTCTTCGATCTCCTCGAGCTTGGCGTCGCGCATCCAGCGCTCCACCGGGTAGTCGCGCGAGTAGCCGTAGCCGCCCAGCGTCTGCACGGCCGCGTGCGTGCACCACATGGCGTTCTCCGACCCCACGAGCTTCGCCATCGCCGCTTCCTGCGCCACCGGGTGCCCCTCGTCGTACAACGTCGCCGCGCGCACGGCGAGCAGGTGCGCCGTGTCGACGCGGGTGGCCATGTCGGCGAGCCGGAACGCCACGGCCTGGTGCCGGATGATCGGCACGCCGAACTGCGTCCTGGTGCGCGCGTAGTCGTTCGCGAAGTCGAGCGCGGCGCGGGCGAGCCCGGTCGTGGCGGCGCCGATGAGGATGCGCGAGGCGTCGAAAGTCCGCATCAGCCCGGCGAACCCCTGGCCCTCCTCGCCCAGCCGGTCCTCCGCGGGCACGCGCACGTCGTCGAGGAACACCTCGGCGTTGACGATCGCGCGCTGCCCCATCTTGCGGAACGGCGGCCCGACCTGGAGCTTCTCCCGCGGCACGACGAACGCCGTCACGCCCTTGGCGCGCTTGGCCGGGTCGACGGTCGCGAAGATGACGAAGTACTCGGCGTAGGGGGCGTTCGAGATCCAGGTCTTGTGTCCGTTGAGGACGTATCCGTCCCCGTCGCGCCTGGCGGAGGTCCGGATGCTCGCCGCGTCGGACCCGCTGTCCGGCTCGGTGACGGCGACGGCCGTGATCGGCGGCACCGGGCTCCCGAGCGGACGGAGGAAGCGCTCCTGCTGCTCCGGCGTGCCGAGGTGCTCGACCGGCGCGCTGAAGAAGCCGTTGGAGGTGAGCAGGTTGCCGATGCCGATGTCGCCGTGGCACAGCTCCTGCTGGACGAGGACCTGGGTGAGCAGGTCGGTGACTCCCCCGCCGCCGAACCGCTCGGGGATCATGAAGCTCGTCAGGCCGAGCTTCGCGGCCTTCTCCCAGAGGTCGAGCGGCGACTCGGTGTCGGCCTCGTCGACGGCGCGCGCACGCGGGCGGATCTCGTCGGCGGCGAACTCCCGGGCCAGCTCGACGAACTGCTGCTGTTCGGCTGTGAGTCGCAGGCCGTCGCGGACGGTCCGCCCCATCTCTCTCACTCCTAATTTGACTGACGAGTCAGTTATTCGCGGTCCACGGGGCAGCCTAGCTGCGTTTCAGCAGGTTGGAAGGTCGCGAACGGGTGATGGGCGGGCTGCTGTAAGTGCGTCGTCAAGGAGACATACGCGGAGTTGACCGCAGGTCACCCAACGGTGGGTTGACACCCGCGTTTGCCCGTCGGGCCCGGTGCGGGAGCGCGCTGACGGGGATCTTCGACGGCCGGCGGCACGCGTCGATGCGCACCGTGATCGCCGCCGGGGACATGTCCACCCGCTCGGACCATCCCCGAAGATCCACCTGACGCGGACTCGGCCAGGATGTCGCCATGACCGACTGGCTGACCCGCTACGAAAGTGGCCAAAGAGACGTGGTGTGGCACGAGCTGCGGCAGCTCGGCGCCGCGGTCGGCGACCGGGCCGAGGAAGCTCAGGCGGTGTGCGACGAGATGGCCAGGCGCGCCCGGCACAACGTCGAGCTGGTCGTGGAGCGGCTCACCGGGGACGGCTACCGCTTCCACGCCAACAACGACGACCAGACCCCGGTCGTGCCCCACGTGCCGCCCACCGACCGCGCCGAGGAGCACCTCGCGTGGATGCGGGACACCTTCGGCGCCGTGCCCATGACGGTGCGGTCCTGGGTCAGGATCGTCGGCGACGTGTGGCTCGTGGGCACGCACCCGCACTGGGCCGAGTCCGCCTCGGCCGACCCACTGGTCGTGGAGGTCGAAGGGGCGCGCTACGGCGGGAACCACCGCCGGTACCTCGAAGAGGAGCACGCGGCGTGGCAGGAGGAGCCGGACGGCCTGTACGAGCTGGCCGTGGCACCCGACCGGCTGCACAAGGAGAACACCAGCGGAGGCGCCCCGTACGGGATCGTGCTGCCGGACGGGTGCGCCGACGGGCAGATCAGCTGGGACGGCGGGCGGATGCCGTTCGTCTCCTACCTCAACCGCGTGTTCGCCGACGGCGGTTTCCCGCTCCACACCGGTACCGACGGCGAGTGGGAGGTCAGGCACCGCCTCGCCCGGGACCTGCTGCCGCTCTGACCGGCAGGCGCCGGCGCGGTGGGCCGGCGCCCGCCGGCGGTCAGAACCTCAGGAACGCAACGCCGCGCGCACGATGTCGAGGGCCTCGTGCGAGGTGAGGCCCAGCTCCGCGGACATCGCCGCGTACTGGGCCGCCGCCGCGCGGACGCGCTCCCGGTTGTTGTCGCCGTTCGCGCTCACCACCGTGCCCGCCCTGCCCCGCGTCTCGACGAGGCCGGCCTCCTCCAGCTCGCGGTAGGCGCGCGCCACCGTGTTGACCGCCAGGCCCAGGTCCTTCGCCAGGGCTCGCACTGTGGGCAGCTTGGCCCCCACCGGCAGTTCTCGGTTCGAGATGGCGTGCGCGTAATGCACCCGCACCTGCTCGTACGGGGGTAGGTCCCCCTGGTGGTCGATCTTCACTGCAGTCCATCCTCCCCGACATGTCACTACCTCTGTATTGACCAACGGAGGACTGCCCGAGAGGTTGCGGTCGAATCGGGAGGAGAATGGTCTGTCCGCGCCCGGCGGCGAGGACTTCGCTGCTATTCGGCGGCTTTCGGCGCCACGACGGTTCCGCGCGCCCGCGTCACCACGATCGGTTCGGCCAGCACGTCGGCCGCCGAAGGCCCGCGTTCGGGCGCCGACCGCGCCACGACCCGCGCCTCGAACTCGATCTCCCGCGACCGCCTGCCGATGCGCACGAGCGTCGCCGTGGCCTCCACGACGTCGCCGGCCTGGATCGGCGCGGCGAACTCGACGGAGCTGTACCCCGCGAAGAGGCCCTCGTCCGAGTCCGTGTGGATCAGCAGCTCGGTGGCGACGTCGCCGAACATCCCGAGCCCGTAGGCCCCGTCGACGAGGTTGCCCCCGTAGTGCGCGTGGGAGTGCGGCACGTAACGGCGGTGCGTCACCTGAAAGCCCTCTACCAAAGCCCCGCTCACGCGGCGACTCCCTTCTTCTCCTGCATCGCGTGCACCAAGTAGCTCGCGACCTCGCCCGGCGTGGTACCCCGGGAGAACACCCGGTCAACCCCGAGCTCGCCCGCCATCAACGGGTCGAAGCGGGGACCACCGGCGACGAGCAGCGGCCGCCTGTCCCCCATCGCCTCGCGGAACGCCGCGGACATCTCCTGCGTGTTCAGGATGTGCGCGTCCCGCTGCGTCACGACCTGGGAGACCAGCACGGCGTCGGCCTTCTCCGCACGGGCGCTGCGCACCAGCTCCGGAACGCTGACCTGCGCGCCGAGGTTCACGACCTTCAGCTCGCGGTAGTACTCCAGGCCCTTCTCGCCGGCGAACCCCTTGATGTTCAGGATCGCGTCGATGCCGACGGTGTGTGCGTCCGTGCCGATGCAGCCGCCGACGACGACCAGCTTGCGGCGCAACACCTTCTTGAGCGTCGTGTTGACCTCGGCCGGCGACAGCAGCGGGTACTCGCGCTCGACGACCTTGACCTCGTCGAGGTCCACCAGGTGCTTCACCGAGCCGTAGACGACGAAGAACGTGAAGTCGTCGCCGATGGGGTTCGAGTGGACCACCATCGCGGGGTCCATGCCCATCTTGTTCGCGAGCTGCTGCGCCGCGCCGTCCGCCTTGGGGCCGAACGGGATCGGCAGCGTGAACGACGTCTGCACCATGCCGTCGCCGGTGGTGTCGCCGTACGGCCGCACGTACCTCTTCGCGTCAGCCATCGTGAGCCTCCAGCATCTCGCTCGCGGGGTTGAAGTACTGCTCGGCCTTCTCGACGACGCCGTCCGCGCCCTTGCCCTTGTCGGCGGGGCGCTTCATCAGGCCGAACGTGCCGTCGGCGATCGCGTTCAGCAGCCCGTCGTCGACGATCCTGCCCAGCAGGTCCACGGCCTCGCCGAGCACCTGGTGCGCCCGCTTGACGATGAGCCCGTCCGGCGCCGGCCGGAAGTCCTCCGCGAGGCTGCCCGCGGCGTTGAGCACGTAGCGGACGTTGCGCAGCGCGAGATCGCGGTCGGACAGGAACGGCGTCACGACGGCCTCGGTCATCATGCCGACGAGCAGGATGGACTGTCCGGTGAGGACACCCGCGAGGTTGAAGAACCCGTCGAGCAGGTAGCCGTGGAAGACGTCGCCGGTCATGTGCTTGGTCGGCGGCATCCACTTGAGCGGCGCGTCCGGGAACAGCTCCCGCGCGAGGAGCGCGTGCGCGAGCTCCAGCCGGAACGAGTCGGGCACCTCCGGGTTGATCTCGAACGCGTGCCCGAGGCCCAGCAGGTGGTCGGGCAGTCCCGCTTCGTGGGCGAAGTGCTCGTTGAGCAGCTGGGAGACCGTGACGGTGTGCGCGGCGTCAACGGCGTCCGCGGTGGTGAGGTAGTTGTCCTCGCCGGTGTTGATGATGATGCCGGCCCGCGCGTGGACCTGGCGGCTGAAGCGCTGGTCGACGAACGTGCGGATCGGGTTGATGTCGCGGAACAGGATGCCGTACATCGAGTCGTTCAGCATCATGTCGAGCCGTTGCAGCCCGGCCAGCACGGCGATCTCCGGCATGCACAGCCCGGACGCGTAGTTGGTCAGCCGCACGTACCGGCCGACCTCCTTCGACACGTCGTCGAGCGCCGCCCGCATGATCCGGAAGTTCTCCTGCGTGGCGTACGTGCCCGCGAACCCGTGGTGCGTGGCGCCTTCGGGCACGTAGTCGAGCAGGCTCTG
>NZ_DASVFL010000407.1:0-6825 GCF_036380075.1 Lentzea sp.
GCGGGCTGCTGCGCCGGTGCGTCGGCGGACGTGCGCAGCCGCTGCGAGATCACCTGCGAGATGCCGTCACCGCGCATCGAGACGCCGTAGAGCGCGTCCGCGATCTCCATGGTCGGCTTCTGGTGCGTGATGATCAGCAGCTGCGACCGGTCCCGCAGCTGCTGGAACAGGCTGATCAGGCGGTGCAGGTTCGTGTCGTCCAGCGCCGCCTCGACCTCGTCCATCACGTAGAAGGGCGAGGGGCGGGCGCGGAAGATCGCGACGAGCATCGCGACGGCGGCCAGTGACTTCTCGCCACCGGAGAGCAGCGACAGGCGCTTGACCTTCTTGCCGGGCGGACGGGCCTCCAGCTCGATGCCGGTGGTCAGCATGTCGTCGGGCTCGGTCAGCACCAGCCGGCCGTCGCCGCCGGGGAACAGCACCTTGAAGACGATCTCGAACTCGCGCGCCACGTCCTCGTAGGCCGACGTGAAGACCTCCAGGATCTTGTCGTCGACCTCCTTCACGACGGTCAGCAGGTCGCGGCGGGTGTCCTTGATGTCCTCGAGCTGCGTCGAGAGGAACTTGTAGCGCTCCTCCAGCGCGGCGAACTCCTCCAGCGCGAGCGGGTTCACCTTGCCCAGCAACGACAGGTCGCGCTCGGCGCGCTTGGCGCGGCGGGCCTGGGTGTCGCGGTCGTACGGCATCGGCTGCGGCTCGGAGACCTGCTCGCCGCGGTCCTTGGCGGACTGGTACTCGTGCAGCTCGGCGGCCGACGCGGGCACCATGACGTCGGGACCGTACTCGTTCACGAGGTCGTCGAGACCGATGCCGAAGTCCTCGGAGATCTTGGTCTCGAGCTGCTCGATGCGCATCCGCTGCTCGGCCCTGAGCACCTCGTCGCGGTGCACGGCGTCGACGAGCTTCTCCAGCTCACCGGACATCTCGCGGACCAGGTTGCGCACCTGGGTCAGCAGCAGCTCGTGCTGCGCACGGCGTTCCTGGGCCTGGTCGCGTTCACGGGCGGCGCGGGCCAGTGAGATCTCGATGCGTTCCAACGCCTGCTCGCCGCCGCGCACGACGGCCTTCGCGACCACGGCACCGCGCGCACGGTGCGCAGTCGCACGTGCGTGGCGTTCGCGTGCTTCACGCTCGGCTCGTGCGGCCCGGCGCAGTGCGTCTGCCTTGCCCTGCACCGCACGCGCGCGCTCCTCGGCGGTGCGCTGCACGAGCCGTGCGTCCATTTCGGCCTGACGGGCGGACGCGAGCTCGGCGGCCAGTTCGTCGCGCTGCTCGGTGTCCGGCTCGTCCTCGAGGGTCTGCTCCTCCTCGGCCATCAGCAGCCGCTCCTCGAGCTCGCCCAGCTTCAGCAGGGCCTCCTCGCGGGACTGCTCGACCTTGGCGCGCTGCTGGCTGATGCGGGTGACCTCGGCCTCGGCCGACCGCACCGCGGCGACCATCCGGTTGAGCCGCTCGCCGGAACGGGCCTGGCGGACCTTGGCCTCCTGCACGGCCTCCTTGACCGCGTCGAGCACCTTGCGGCGGGCCTGCTGCTCGGCGCGGGCACCCTCCAGGGCCGCGGACGCGTGCTCCAGCGCGCGTTCCGCGGTCGCCAGCTGCTCCTGGGCCTCGTCCACCGCGGCCTGGACCTCGATGACGCTCTGGCCCTGCGCGCCCGAGCCGCCGATCGCCCAGTCCGTGCCGAAGAGGTCGCCCTCCCGCGTCACCGCGCGGACGTCCAGCCGGGCCGCGGTGTCCAGGTCCTCCACCACGGCGAGGCGGTCGAGGGCGCGGGTCAGCGCCGGCCGCAACGCCTCGGGCGCGTGCACGACGTCGATCGCCCAGCGCGCACCGTGCGGGAGGTGACCCCACCCGCTGGTGTCCACAGTGGAGCCGTGGGAGCCGATCAGCACACCCGCGCGGCCGGCGTCCTTCTCCTTCAACAACTTCAGCGCCTGCAGCGCGCCGTCGCCGGACGACACCGCGACGGCGTCGGCGATCGGGCCGAGCGCGGCGGCCAGCGCCACCTCGAAGCCCGGTTCGACGGTGAGCAGCGCCGCGACGGACCCCAGCAGGCCCGGCACGTCGGACGCCAGCAGCGCGCCCGCGCCGTCCTTGCGGGTCAGGCCCAGCGAAAGAGCGTCGACGCGCGCACGCCACGACGCGATGTCGCGTTCTGCGGTGCGTTCGGCCTTGACCAGCTCCTCGACCCGCTGCCGCGCCGAGTCGTTGGTCTGCACGGCCTGGCGATGGCGTTCGTCGAGGCCGTGGTCGTCCTCGTCCTCGGTGCCGGTGATCGCGCGGGCCTCTTCGAGCTCCATCGTCGCGAACTCGACGCGTTCGGAAGCCTCGGTGACCGTGACGGAGAGGCGTTCGATCTCCTCGGCGGTCGCGTTCGTCTTGCTGCGCAACGCCTCCACCTGACCGGACAGGCGCGCGAGGCCCTCCCGGCGGTCGGCGATCGCGCGGACGGCGGCGATGTGCGCCTTCTCCGCCTGCGACACCATGCGCTCCAGCTCCGACCGCGTCTCCACGGCCTCGGCGAGCGCGATGCGCGCCTCCGTCACGCCCTCCTGGAGCTCCAGCTCCATCTCGGCGGTCTCCTCGGCCTCGCGGTCGAGGTCGTCGGGGTCGCGGCCCCGGCTGGGCGCGTCCACGACGTCGGACAGGTGCCGCGCGCGTTCGGCGGCGAGCCGGACCGTGCCGCGCAGGCGTTCCTCCAGAGCGGACAGCCGGTACCAGGTGTCCTGCGCGGCCTGGAGCTTCGGCGAGTCGGCGGCGACGCGCTCCTCCAGCTCGTTCTGCTGGTACTGCGCGGCCTGCAACGACTTCTCGACCTCGGCGCGGCGCTCGCGGGCCTTCGCCTCGTCGTGCTCCTCCTGCTGGATGGCCGCGCGCTGCGTCACGAGGTCGTCGGCGAGCAGGCGGAGCTTCGAGTCCCGCAGCTCGGACTGCACGACCTGCGCGCGGCGGGCGATCTCGGCTTGCTTGCCCAGCGGCTTGAGCTGGCGGCGCAGCTCGGTGGTGAGGTCGGTGAGGCGCGTCAGGTTGGCCTGCATCGCCTCGAGCTTGCGCAGCGCCTTCTCCTTGCGCTTGCGGTGCTTCAGGACGCCGGCGGCCTCCTCGATGAAGGCGCGGCGCTCCTCCGGCTTGGACTCGAGGATCGCGGCGAGCTGGCCCTGACCGACGATCACGTGCATCTCGCGGCCGATGCCGGAGTCGGACAGCAGCTCCTGGATGTCCATGAGGCGGCACGAGTTGCCGTTGATCTCGTACTCGGTGGCGCCCTCGCGGAACATGCGGCGGGTGATCGACACCTCGGTGTACTCGATCGGCAGCATGCCGTCGGCGTTGTCGATCGTCAGCGTCACCTCGGCGCGGCCGAGCGGCGCGCGGCCGGACGTGCCGGCGAAGATGACGTCCTCCATCTTGCCGCCGCGCAGGTCCTTGGCACCCTGCGTGCCCATCACCCAGCGCAGCGCGTCGAGCACGTTGGACTTGCCGGACCCGTTGGGGCCGACCACACAGGTGATGCCGGGCTCGAAGCGCAGCGTGGTAGCCGAGGCGAAGGACTTGAAGCCCTTCAGCGTCAGGCTCTTGAGATGCACGCCGGGCAGAGTACCCAAACGCTTGCGGCGGTTGCGGGAGGTGTGGGTTGACCTGCGTTTCTAGGGACGGAGAGTAACCAGAACGCCGTTCTCGTCCGACACCTCCAGCCGGTCGATCTGGTCCACCCGGAACGACGTCGAGCCGGGAATCCGCTCGTCAGGGGCGTGCGACGACCCCCACCAGCCACCGACCTCCCGCTGCCCCTGCCGGTCGAACACGATGACCTTGCAGCGCGCGCCAGGCTTGACCTCGCCGAGCTTGAACCACATCTCGGTCCCCCACGACTTCGAGACCATCGAGACCTCGCCGTCCACGCCGGTGCCGGGGTCGTGCGCCGCCCACGTCGGCGCGGGCGGGGCCTGCAGGAACAGGATGCCGCCCACCAGTGCGAACGCCACCAGAACCGCGGCGCAGACCAGTGCCACCCGGCGCTGGTGGCGGGGCTTCGGCGGCGGGCAGGCGGGGATCTCGTCGAGGTTCTCGACGTCCTCCGGCGACAGGCGGCCGAGCAGGCCCGGCAGCGGGGCCAGCCGCAGCAACTCGGCCTGGCACGGGTCGCAGGTGCCGAGGTGGCGTTCGAACGCGGCCCGCTCCCCGGGGTCGAGCGAGCCGAAGAGGTAGGCGCCGACGTCGACGGTGTGCTGGCAGCTCACGCCCCGGTCACCCCTCTCTCCTCCAGTGCGTCGCGCAGCGCCCGCAGCGCGTAGAAGCAGCGCGACTTGACCGTGCCCGGCGGGATGCCGAGCGTCCTGGCGGCCTCCGCGACGGTGCGGCGGCGGTAGTACAGCTCGATGACGACCGTCCGGTGCTCGGGCGTGAGCGCCCGCAGCGCCGACGCGATCTGCCACGTCTGCAGCACGTGCTCGACCTGGTCGCTGACCGGCGGCAGGTCCACCGGCTCCAGCGGCACCTCGGTCGCCCGCGCGTTGCGGCGGCGGTAGCCGGAGATCACCAGGTTCTTCGCAACCGTGTAGAGCCACGGCGCCGCGTCGTCCGGCTTCAGCTCCTCGTGGTGCCGCCACGCGCGGAGCAGCGTCTCCTGCACGACGTCCTCCGCCAGCTGGTAGTCGCCGTCGACCAGCCGCAGCACGTAGTGCAGCAGCGGGCCCCTCCAGCGGTCGTACAGCTGGATGAGGACGTCTTCCGAGGAGTCCACGATCCCCTACTACGCCATCGCCTCCCGGAAGGTTCAGCGCTCGACGAAGCCGGTCAGGTCACCCCTGGCCGCGGACCACTGTTCACCCACCGACTCGACGTGTCCGGGGGTGTCACCCGATCGGAGAGCCTTCAGCAGTTGTTCACACTTCTCGCGCGAACCCTCGGCAACCACCTCGACCCGCCCGTCCGGCCTGTTCGAGGCGCTTCCGACCAGGCCCAGCTCCAGTGCCCGGGCCCGCGTCCACCAGCGGAAACCCACACCCTGCACACGTCCACGCACCCAGGCGTTCAGTCGTACGTCCACCTCCGAATGGTGGCGCAGTGACCGAAGGTGACGAATGACGCACTCTGGGGTTGTCACCCATTAGTGGTACGGTCCCGACCCGTGAGTGCCCGCAGCCTCTTACTCGGCCTGCTGATCGGTGCAACCGGCGTCGGCGGTCTCGCCTTCAGCGGCACCTCCCCTCTCGGCATCAGCTTCACCAACGCCGCGCAGCAGGAGAGCTCCGAAGCAGCGAACCAGTTCGGCACCGGCAACGCCGCGGCGCCGAACAGCGGACAGCCCACGTCCGGCAAGAACACCGGCTCCGGCACTCCCACCGGTTCGTCGTCCTCCTCCGCTCCCACCACCACGACGACGACGGAAACCTCCTCTTCGACCTCGTCCGCGGCTCCCACCACCACGACGACGCCTCCCGAATCACCGAAGACCACGGACGCCCCGCCCCCGCCGCCTCCCGCCGGGCAGACGCCGGAGCAGGCCGTGCTCGCGCTCGTGAACGACGCCCGCGCCGCGAAGGGCTGCAGGGCCCTCGTGATCGACGACCGCATCACGACCGCCGCCCAGGCGCACAGCACCGACATGGCCACCAAGAAGTACTTCTCGCACGTGTCGCAGGACGGCAGGACCTTCGACGTGCGGATGAAGGAAGCGGGCTACCCGCGGCCCGGCGGCGAGAACATCGCGCAGGGCTACCGCACGCCCGCGCAGGTCATGGACGGGTGGATGAAGAGCCAGGGCCACCGCGAGAACATCGAGAACTGCAGCTTCACCACCATGGGCGTGGGACTGGACACCCGTGGCAACTACTGGACCCAGGGCTTCGGTCGCTGACGCTTCGAGCAGGGGAAACTTCGTGTACGAGAGCCCGGAACCGGACTCGCGCTCGCGCTTGGGTCGCGGTGCACCCCAGGTCATCCTCGCCGCATCCGGCGTCGTGCTGGCCACCGTCTTCGCCGCCGTCGCCTCCCTCGCCGCGGGTTCGGACTCCGCGACCGAGTCGCCGGCGACGCAGCCTCCCCGGAAGGAGGCCGTGAAGGACGCGCTGAGCATTGTGCCGACGTCCTCGCCGACCTCGTCGGTGGAGGTGACGTCGACGTCGTCCTCCACCGCGGAGACGACGACGTCGACCACCACGACGACGAAGAAGCAGACGCGCGTCACGACCATCACGCGTCCCGACGGCACGACGACGACGGTCACGACCGATGACCCGCCGCCGGCTAACACTTCGACGTCGACGACGACTACCACCACGAACCCGGTCACCACGACCACGACCACCACGACGACCGCGGAGACCACCACAACGACGACGGCGTCCTAGGGTTACGCCAGTCACCACGTCGTGACGTAGAGCTACACGAAGGTGTGGCTCGACTGAGGTCTTGGTGCGTTTCCGCCGATAACTCGAACGCAAGTCCATCCGACCGGGTTTCCCACGAGGAGATGGGTGTGTTCGAGGAAGATCATCCGCAGTCACCTGCCCCTGAGCAGGCGCCCCCGAAGAAGCGCGCGGGCACCGCGGTGGTGCTGGCCGCGGGCGGCGTGGTGGTCGCGACCCTGTTCGCCACGGTGGCGTCCATGCTCGCCGCCTCCGGCAAGGAAGCGGCACCGGAGCGCACGGCGGCCGACGTCGTCCAGACGATCACGAGTGTCGCACCGGACGGCAGCACCAGCACGGTCGTGGTGACCGTGTCGTCGGGTGCGCCGAAGTCCTCCGCGGCACCGGAGCGCAAGCAGGCCGCACGGCAGCAGGAACAGCCGAAGCCCGCGTCCCAGCAGCCGCAGGTGACGAC